>CAZFUY010000043.1:0-23759 GCA_964522445.1 uncultured Thiotrichaceae bacterium
AAAAGATTGAAAAAGGTGAATTTAGAGAAGATTTATTTTATCGTATTAGCGAAATTCCCTTAGAGATACCGCCGTTACGTGATCGTGAAGGCGATATAATCGTTTTAGCGCGTTTCTTTTTCGAAAAATTCAATGAAGATCATGGTCGTAAACTGCGTGGGTTTACTAAGGATGCACTAAGTGCTATGGAATCATACTCATGGCCAGGTAATGTGCGTGAACTGCAAAATCGTATAAAGCGCGCAGTGATCATGACAGATGGTAAACAATTATCAGCCAGTGATCTTGAACTAGATAGAACGGCTTCAGAGACCATGAACTTTAATCTGCGAGACCTTCGTGAGAAAGTTGAAAGACAGGCTATTTTACGCGCACTCTCTCATGTCAATGGAAAGGTTGCGCCAGCAGCCGAACTACTGGGGGTTAGCCGTCCTACGCTTTATGATTTGATTAAAAAATTAAATATTACCGTATAGAATTTTTTTGTAATGACATGGTATTTTGTTGAATTAAAAACATTGCTATCAATAACTTATTGTCGTTTGAACGTGCGTCTTCTCTTTTGTTCGTGACAGCATAAGCAGTAGAGGTAGTATTAACAAATAATATATCGATATTGCGCCTGAGGAACTAGCACTTGCAGAAGGGGGAATGGTTGAAAAGCCTCCTATGCTATTCACGATACGACCATTTGGTGTAAGGTCATCGTCACCTAAGCCACCATCAACATAAGCGATTATAATCATATTTCTGGTAATCGTATCGCCCGAGTTAGATTTTACTGTTACGGCTCCCAACATTCTGGCTCCCAAGCCTGTATTCGCATCATAGGTAAAATCATATAAGTGAGGAACGGGATTATCTGGTGTGGGTCCAAACCGATAAAACTTATCTGTATTTACGTTAAGGGGTAAGAACATTCCAACATCTATAGTCGCGCCGGTGCTTGCTTGAGTCAATAGTACAGTAAAACTGTTTCCGCCTAATTCAAAAAGCGTGTCTCTTGGAAATTCTGCAGGTAAAGTATTTAATACAGTTACACTACTTAGAGATGATTTCTCTATGATTTTTTCCCCGGTGTTTAATACGAGTGTTACAGTATTCGATACCAATGTTACCTGTTTGTTTGCACCCATGGAAAATGATGCAACAGCGTTTTGAGTGTCATCCGAAATGTTATCGTTATTTCCATCGCCGGAATTAAAGGCTAATTGCTCGATACTATTTAGTACGCCATCGTTATCTGTATCAAGGGTAGTGCCTGTGGCTGTAGCTGTGAGAAAAATCGCTATTTGTGGGTTATTGGCATCATTAGAGTTAATAACCAATGTTGCTGATTTGTCACCTGTAGCTGTTGGGGTAAATGTTACTTGCACAACACAGCTTAGGCCTGCGGCCATCGCTTGATCCGGACAATTTGTAACAAAAGAAAACAGGTCTGCATCAGGGCCGGTGAAAGTAAAGGTGGTAAGTATCAGGCCAGTATCCCCATTATTGTTTATTCCTATCGGTAAAAAAATGGGTTGGTCAACAGAGGTAGTACCAAAGTTTACCGATGCAGGCGCAGCTATTACCGGGTCAACACCGAAGCCAGCTAAAGGTACGATAACGTCACCAGCAGATGAAGAGATTGTGAGGTTGCCTGTTATGGATATGGTAGAACTAATACTGGTAGGGCTGAACGTTACGGTCAAGTTGCATAGTTGATCAAGTGATAAAATGGTGTTTGTGGTGCATCCCGTTGTATCAACAGTGAAATCGCTGTTATCAGAAATGATAGCGTTAATTGTTAAATTAGTACCGCCTTTATTTTTTACGACAAGTGCCTTACTGGTACTTGCAGTTTGATCCGTAGGTTTAAATGCTAACCTAGTTTTGTTTACGTCAAGTATGGCTGTAGTAGTTGTACCTTCGGCAGTTAAGATTAGTGGTGCAGTATAATTGCTTGTATTGGATGAATAATTGATGTTCAGAACGTCAGTAATAACCGATACAGTATTAGCAATAAACCGTACACCTATTGTGCATGCGGCAGCAGGAGTGACACTGGTTGGATTTAGTGTAACGCCGGTACAAGTGTCAGATTCAATTGTTAGCTCAGTTTGAACAGGGGTGGCAATAGCATCGATAGTGAGTGCTTCATTTCCGGTATTAGTAAACGTTATTGTCTGTAAACTGCCCGCGACATCACCAGTAACATCAAGAGGAAATGTTTCGCTATCGGGTGTAAACCTTAAAATGGGGCGGGTGATAGTGGTGGCTGATGAAATCATTATCAGATTTTTTTGATAAACGGGAGTACCAAAAATCCAGCCTGCAACAGGCAAATTGCTAAAAGCCGATCCAAGGACTGTACCGGCAACCTGGTTTATTATAGATGTTGATATTTCATTGGCTATGATCATGCCATCATCAATCACCTGCCCAAAAACTGTAAAACCACCATTCTGGTTATCAAGATTCTCTCGATTGTCCGCAACATTTATAAACCATTCCGTAGTGGCGCTGTCGGGGTCATGGCTTACTTTTGCCATAGCAATCGTTCCAAATACATTGGTGACCACAGTTTGATCATATTCGTTTTTTACTGGTGACGTTGCTTCAAGTGGTATATTTACCGGTGGCGTATCATCGGGGTGTAAAAAATTAACGGCAGGGTCAACAGGTCTGAAAGTGTAACCGCCAGCCTGAGTAATAAAACCCTGTATACTTCTGGTAAAAAAGCTACCATCGTATTTTCCGCTATTGACATAACTGAGAAAGTTGGCGGTAGTTAAAGGTGTTACATCATCAAATAATTCTAAATCCAGGGTATGAGGAACAGGCGGGTCACCATAATCAATGTTTAGTCTGACTATTTGAACACCTTGAGCGGTATTAAAAAAACATAGACATATCGATAAAATAAAATATCTAATAATATTATGGTTTAAATTTAGCATGTTTATAGTTTATCCTAATTACTAATTAATTCTTTTGCCATACGTCGGAAATTCAAATAGCTTCATCAGTAATATATAAATAAAAACAATGAGATAAACGAATGAGTTATTTCTATGTTTATAAAATATAGCGAGAGTTAGTTTGTCTTTAAAACTAAAAAAGCACAGCGGTTATTTAACGCTGTGCTTTTTTGATTGTTTAATCTAAAGTTTCTAGAATTTAATTCCCAGCGTGGCACCAAGGCTGAACTGGCGCATTGCGATAGATGCGTTTGTTCCTGAAACCGGTGCACCACCGGGTCCAAAGGCGGTCGGCCCCTTAATTGTGTTAAGAAAAGCGATCATAAGATTGGCGTCTAAAGTAACATTTTCTGTGAAGAAGTAACCGCCACCTAATGTTAAGTGATGTTCCGGTGTAGCGGGTGCCAACATATTGAATAATACTTGATCTGCGGGAATTGGAGATTTAGCATAGTTCCAACCAGCGCGTGCATTCCACTTTTCATTTATTGACCAATCAACACCTAATTTGTAGATAGTCTGGTCTGTCCAGCCAAAACCTAAACCGTTAGCACCGCCTAGCTTACATGACGATTTGTCTGCTCCCGGACAAAGTGGAAATAGGTTGCCTGTTACTGGTGCATCAACAGCTGGCCCAGGGTTTGATATTGAGCGTACACCGCTATAATTAACACGCCTTATGTCCATTGTTGCTGTCCATTTAGGTGTGAAATCGTAAGCAATGCCTACTGCATAACTTTCGGGAATATCAAAGTCTCCTTGCTCAGCAAAAAGGTTCTGATAACGCTGAAACTTATCCATCCAGACCTTGGATGAATAATTTATGCCCAACTTTAATTTTTCATCCATGAACTTACCAAGCCAGCCTAAGCGATAACCACCGCCCCAGGCATGCTCCCAACCCATATCTGTTAAATCACCTGGTTTCGCAGTAAAGCCCAAATCTTCAAAAGCCCCTAAACCTTCCGCTCTGAAAAATTGTGCAGCTAAAACAAGTGAAGCTCCGAAAGTGTGATTCTTATGCACTTTGTATGCAACACTTGGGATGAACTGCATCTGCAATAATTCGACGCCGACTTCAGTAGAAGGGGTGACTGTAATATTGGGGTCAAAGAAAGTTGGAGGGCAGCCACCGGGAAGGTAGCCAGGAACCGCACCAGCATTTACCTTGTTACATGAGTTACTATTAATCGTTTGGTTATATTCGGTTTTCAGGCCGGCACCAATGAATGCAAAACCTACAGCCATTTTATCATTCCATTGGTATGTGCCTCCCATAGATGGAATTAAAAACAGATCATGATTACTTTGTTCATCGGTATATCCTAAAACGCCACTTTGGTGTGTGACTGCGCGAGGTGGAATGAATAGCTCGGCACCTATATCGAATCGTGTTCCTGAATCGATCATCGTCGCCGGGTTAAATGCGGCTGCCATACCGCCGACATTGTTAGCGACACCGGTGCCCCCCATTGATCTCGATTTTGCACCAAAGCCGATTAGCTGATAGCCATTGGTTGCATTAGATATAGCTGGTATTGTCATACATACAGCTAATGTTGATAAAATTGTTAATTGTTTAGAAAACTTCATTTATTTTCTCCCTTTAGAGAAATCTTAAGGTTATTTATTATTCAACGAGCGGGTGCAAAAAGTTTGCATCCGCTATAGTTAATATTGATTTATTATTTCTTACCCAGTCGACGGAAACCGAGAAGCGTCAACAGTCCTGCGAACAATCCCCATATATTTAATGCCAGCCCGTCACCTAAAGTGGTGTCAGGTGCAGTACCTGTATATGGTGCTGGTGGTGGTGCTGTTCCAGCGGGGCCGGCGTTGAAGCTTGCATAGAAGCCCTGGAAGGGGCCATCCACCATTGGAATACCATTGATGCCATCGCCGTTCGCGTCGGTGGAAACCAGCTTCCATGTGGTGCTTGGGTCGGGCGCGTCGCCTGCTTTACCGTTGTAGAGTTTGTTTTTAGGGTCAACATCACCATGTTGATTCCATACGCCATCAACATCCCAAACATTAACTACATCAATATTTTTTGATGTGTTCCAGTCAAACAGGATGTGTGCACCTACCTGGCCAGTGCCTACAGTCATGCTGAGTGTGGCGCCTGAAGCAGTGCCTGCTGGGCAGCCGTTTGCTTGAATTTGTGCAACGCTACAGCCTGTGTCAAATGAGTAAGTGCCCGGGCCGAATACGCGTATATCGTGCGCAGTCCATACAAAACCAAAAAATGGGAACGGTTTCTGTGATGTAATTGACATATTGAAATTAAGATCAGATACAGATGTATTGACTGTTTGATCCCAATCGAAAAGTACGTCGTTAGTACCACCAAAGACATTACCTGCTGCTTCTAGCATGGTGAAGTTACTACCAACGGCAAAGATGCCAACCTGAACACTGCGTGTCACTTGAGTCGCCAGGTTTCCATCACTATCAGTAACGTTATAAATAACTGTGTAGGAACCTGTGGTAGAGGTATCAACAGCACTTGCGTCGACGGTATAGGTTAATCCTGATGCGGTGCCTGAAGTTGTAACAGCGTTAAGGTTCCCGTCCTGTGCATCAGTAATGTTCATTCCCTGTTCAGTATAAGTTTGTCCGATGTTTAGCACTTCGCCACCGCCAATGAGTGAGATGACTGGTTGTGAGCGGATGACATTAACTGTACGTGTTGCTGTATCACTATTTCCTGACGCATCCGTATCAGTGTAAGTGAGAGTATAGGATAAAGTATCGATACCAGTATCAGGTACGACCATGTCAACAGAGCCACCAGTGGCACTTAAGCTGCCTTTTGGATATGCCGGGTCGCATGAATCTATCGCTGTAGCTTGAGGGTCAGTGTAAGTTGTGGGTACAGTAGCTATGTTATCGGCAGTAGAACTGACGATATTATCAGTAATGTTGCCCTGTAACGTTACTTGTGGCTTTGTTGTATCAACAACATTAACGGTTCTTGTTACTGTAGGTGCAGGTGTACCACCTGAATCCTGCACATTGTAGCTAATGGTATTTACACCTACAGTCCCCTCGGTAATTGTACCGCCAACGGGAGTAACAAGAATGGATCCTGTGATGTCACCATCGCCTGGAGGAGATGGGAAATCACCAGCCGTTGCGCCAGCATCAGAGTAAGGTGTGCTGCACTCATGTGTGACCGGCGTGAGTCCTAAAAGTGTAATGCTTGGAACACCCACAGCAACGACGTTGACAACGCGAGTTTCTGTAGCGGCGGTATTGCCTGAAGCATCCTGACAGTTATATGTGACGCTGTATGTTCCTATTGCATCGAGAACGGTGTCACCGGCTATGGCTACTGAAGTATTGAGGTTGGTGTTTAGTGGTGCAGCATCGGTACAGGTGGCACCGGGTTCAGAATAGGTATCCACGCCAACTGTAAGAGTCAAAGGTGTGGTGCCAGCAGGTGCACCATGAGAGTTCATAGCCAATGTGGGTGATGTCGTGTCAGTGAAAGACGTTAAAGTCATGCTCACAAAGTCAAAGTTTGCATTAAAGCCCTGAAAAGGACCATCTGCCATTGGATTACTACCAATACCCGTACCGGTACCAACGTAAGTCGCATTATAGGGTGGTGACGCTTTGTTTATTGCGTTATCAGGTGCGTCTCCCTGTGCGAGGTCTGCTGATGGGTTAATTCCCATGCAACCGCCGCCTGTGTTATTGGTAAAGTCGGCATCTGCGCCGAGTTTGCACTCATCAGCACTGACGGTTATATTGTTTGTATTAAAGTCTGTTACGGCTAGTGGAGAAGCACCTAAACCCAGGTAGCCGATAACAGCATCAATGTATGTACCGTCTGAGGCAGGGACTCCACCAGTGCCGGAAAATATATCTGCGCCGATAGCTGTATTTGCAGCATTTCTAACAATAACCCCTGCTGGGTCATCGATTAAGGTGAAAGACGTAGGAGTGCCATCCATTTCGCCAAATAAACCCTGAGCATCCCAAACGAGAGAAACAGGTATGCCATTATTACCATTCCAGTCAAAAGCCATGTTGGCCATTATTTGCTTGCCGCTACCATCATCCACACCCGCAGGAACTTTTGCAATGGTGATGCCACTAGCTATAGCGTCACCCTGGTTAAAAAAGCCAAATGGGGCAATAGTGGCTGTTCCGGAGTCAGTGGCCGTATCGTAAGTTAGAGTACCAGTCGTCGGAGTTTGGTACTGATTTGCGCCGCGAGCAGTAATACTGGTATTCGCAACAGCAAAACCATCAGCGTCAAGCAGGGTGAATACGACGTCTCCACCGGTGTTTGCCGTCCATACATAGGTATCGGCTATTACATTAAAAGTTGAAACGCTTGTACCAATTGCGAGTGCCAGCGCAGACGCTACAGCGTTTTTCCTGAAGGGTGTTTTTTGGATATCATGCATGTGAAAGCCCTGTAAAATTATAGTGGTAATTGATGTTTTTTATGACTTGCTTTTTTATTGTTATGCAGTATTTGTGCCATAAAAATATAAACGTTTTCTTGCATTTTAATTCGTGGGAAATGCATTAGATACGTCGCTTATCTCCTAGAATCGATATAAAGTATTAATATTAAGTGCCTGAAAATATGGCAATGTTGCATAAGTACTATTTGATTCGCTGGCTATAATGATTAACACGTATTGCGATGTCAAGCAATTTGTATATATTAGGAATTGGTTATAAAGACCTTGTGTTTTGAAAAAAACTGAAAATAAACGAGAGTGTGGTGAGTGTACTGCATGCTGTGATGGCTGGTTAATTATTAACGAAAATGGCGTTGAAGCCCCCCCGGGAAGCCCATGTAAAAATGTAATAAATAATTCTTGTGTTATTTATCAAACCAGACCAGAGCGACCCTGTAGAACGTTAAACTGTAGTTGGGTTGTAAATTAAAATTACGATGCCTGGCTGGTTGTAGCCATCCTGATCGGGAGCGATAGTGGTTATTCGGGCAATTAACTGGGACGGCAATTTTTTTGATCTTGTTTTACCTGTTGGTCGTCAAAGTACCGCCAAGAACATTGAACTGGCTTGTGGCAAATGCAAGGCAGAATAACAAGGCATTTATTTATGCTGAGCATGAAGTTAAAAATGAAGTTTTTACAGGCGCTAAAACAATAAACGTATTCGCACATCAACCTCTAACAAGCCGGTTGATTCAATGGCTGGGTGAGGGTAATACTTTATGGTAACTTTTGATTGTGTATAAATTGAAGCTATATAAGCAAAATGCCATATATGCCCATAATAAATCGTTGTTGTGATATGAAAAACAGCCCTTTGTCGGAATTATTTACAAGTGATTATCGTAATAACTTATTGAATATAATAATGTTAGCTGTAGCGTCGTATATAGGTGAACGCTTATTCTTTACATGCAAAATGGGTAAAAATAAAGCACTATAATAAAGCAAAGGATTCGCTAACTTATTGAAATTATTGAGTGTATATTGAGTTTGAAGGCGAGGTTGGGTAAGTTATACCTGTCGATATTTCTTACTTTATATAACTTTATGGGTGCTGTTACCTAATATTGGGGTACCGGGTTGTTTAAATTATGGCAGTTGCTCTTATAACTATTTGTTTTTTAAGTTAATAATCGTTATTGGCATGTGAATTGCTTATAGTAATGCTAAGGGAGAGATCTATAGTCTTCCTGCTTTTAGAACTTTTTATTTTAATAGCTAAATTAACAAAGTTTATTTGATTATCCAGTGGAGGATAAAAATGAAAAAATCTTTACTTAATATTGCAGTGGCGGCAACACTTGGCCTTAGTGCTAGCGCTGCAAGTGCTGCAACATCAACTTTCGACTGGACTGGTACGTTTACACTGTTAGACGCAGACGGTTTTGCAGTTGCGAATACCAGCATTACTGCACGTGGTGCTAACCAGTATCAAACACCGATCACAGGTACTATGGAATTTGATAAAACAACTGGCGCGGGTGTTGGTACAGTAAATGCGTTTGGTTTCTTTAACAAAGGTGATGCTTTCGCACACGATGTTACTTTCCAGGCTATCGGTGATGGCATGGGTGGTACTGCTGGTACCCTGGTTATGGGTAACATGTTATTCGACTGGAATGGCAACAACAGTATTCCTGTTTCATTGGTTATGGACGCTGCAGGCTTCTTCAGTGCAACAAATGCTGATTTTGCTGACGGTGTACTTGATAACACTGATGCTGCAATCGTTAACAACGGTGCAATTCCGGCTTCTGACGGTACTTACGTTAATTCTACCTGGGGCTACTTAGGTCTGGGTAAAGCTGTTATGGCAACCACCGACTGGAACACAACTTTAGGTGCAGGTTGTCAGATAGGTGCTGATGCAAACTTCGCTGATAATGTTGGCGGTGGTTGTATGGGTGTGGCATTCAATGGTGTTTTACCATTAGTTGCTGATACACAGATCAACAAGGCACAGGCTCCATTTGATGCAAACTATGTTGGTACCGGTACTGCTATCGGTGGTAACCCAATGGCTGATGGTCCTTTCGGTGGCTTCAACGCTAACTTTGATGTACTGACACTGTCTAATCCTGGCGGCACTGCAAACAGCATTGCTCCATTCTGTGAGGTTGGCGTATGTGCTCCACCACCAGCAGTTCCTGTTCCAGCCGCTGTATGGTTGTTCGGTTCTGGCTTACTGGGCTTAGTAGGTGTTGCACGACGTAAAAAAATGGCTTAAGTTTTATTAAGACATGACTGCAAACAGGATGTTTGCAAAAAAGCGGAGCAACTGGTTGCTCCGCTTTTTTTTGCCTTAAACTTTTTTGCCATAAAGTTATCATGGTGTTTGTTAAAATCTGAGTACTGTTTTTATCACTCTTGTTCCGTTGGTCTGGCACTGTTATCCTGGATGTAGCGGTTGCGAAATGGATTCCTGCATGGATGTAGGGCATTAGGGTAATGCAGGAATAATTATTAAAAGGCTCTGAATTTCACAGAATATGGTAGTTAAGATCCTTCAGCAATTGCTCCTGCATTGCTCTACTAAGTCACATCCATGTGGCTATCCTCTACGCCGCGCATATGATGGTAAAGTATCAGAGGTGTTGGGTTTCTCTAATGAAATAACAAATACCACTACAGGCGTATACAGCCGGACATTGAGCTGAAATTAAAATGTTTAACGGAATAGCAGTGATGATTTTAAATATTAATGTAATTAACATGTCCTTATGAAGTCAGAACAAGCCATAAAAATTTTAAGCGAAATTGCTCAACTTGAGGTTTCTGGAAAATATGATGAGGCTATGTCCCAGCTACGACCATGGCTTGATGTAGCAAAGCCAGGGCCACGTATAGTTGCTGCTTATGCAAGGCTTAGTGTTCATTTTGGCGAGCAGCAAAAAGCAGTGAGCCTGGTTGAAAATTCGCTAAAAAATTACAGGCTAGACTCAAAGCTACAGTCGGGCTTGCATTTTCATGCCGGTGATTTGTATGACCAATTGAATGAGTACGATATGGCTTTTAGGCATTATTCATCTGCAAATAATGTGTTGCCTGTGCAGTTTAATACACATGCATACGAATCATTTACTGCTGTTCAGCGGCAATTTTTTACACATCATTCGATGATCAACTTAGCTCGTGCAGACATCGTCGGTAAAAGGCCTGTATTTATCATTGGAATGCCCAGATCTGGCACGACTTTAACTGAGCAAATATTAGACAGGCATACTGAAATTCATGGTGCGGGAGAGCTTGCAAGCATCAATGAAATAATTTCATCGTTGCCGCAACGATTTTCATTAAAAGCTCCGTATCCTTTTTGTTTGGCTGAACTTAACAGTAAGCAGCTAAATAAACTTGCTGAACTGTATCAGTCGACTGTGAGTAAAAATTCGAAAAATGCAGTGTGTGTAACAGATAAGATGCCAAGTAATTGTGCTCATCTTGGTCTTATAGAATTAATACAGCCTTTTGCAAAAGTTATTCATTGCCGAAGGCATCCGCTCGATACATGTTTATCATCTTATTTTCAAAATTTTGGTAATGCGCATCAGTATAGCCGTAGGCTCGAATACCTGGCGAAAATGTACAGAATTTACCTGGACATGGTCAGTATGTGGGAAGGGGTTATTAATTTGCCTGTATTCGAGTTGCGTTACGAGAAAATGGTATGCGACCAGGAAAACGTATCAAGACGGCTAATTGAGTTTTGTGGCCATGAATGGGAGCAGCAGTGTTTGAGCTTTAATGAATCTGAGCGAGATGTTAACACGTGCAGTTATAACCAGGTGCGTAAGCCTATGTATACCACGTCAGTGGATCGCTGGAGAAATTATGAAAAACATATTGAGCCGTTAATTACCGAACTTGAAGATGTTGTTGAGCAGTATGAAATATGAAGGGTGATTTATGTTTGATTAGCTTTACTATGCGGCATAAATGTCTTTATGCTTGTATTATTAGAAAAATTTGTAATTAATAGTTTTTAGGATTGCCGAATATTTTTTCTAGTGGCTTTATATGGTTCTTGTAATTTTCCCATCTATTAATAGAGCCTTTGTAAATTGGCTGATTGGCCTGATCAAAACTTGGCGTCATTATTGGCTGGTTGCTTTCATGGTATTTTAGGCAGGTTTCATCCCAATCGAGTTCTATAAACTGAATGAGTTCTCGAGTGTGTTTTTCTGGTTCGTTGATCAGGTTTTCGTATTTGATGTTCAATATTTTTGATGAAGAAAAATTTTCCCAATGAGACATAAGTTTTTCGTATTGTTGGTAGAACAATGCTAAATCGTTTAGATTTCTTGCGTAACAGTGATTGGTGTTGAAATTATTAAAGTATATTGAAAGGCATACATCAAAAGGGTGCCTACTGCAGTGAATAATATGTGCATCGGGAAATAACTTATCTATCAGCCCGATAAGAAAGAAATTATGCGGTAATTTGTCAGTGCAACGACGTTCGTTTTTACTGCACAGCATTTTGGTGTGATTTCTATATTCTCTGGCAAATAAATCAATATTACTATTATTTAACTTTCGCACATTGCTACAGAAATTCGTTAAATTAGTATCATTGCTTATTTTATTGGCGATTGACCATAGATTATTTATTTCCCCGGCACCATGAACCTGCGGATGGCTGGCGATAATTCTTTCTATTAATGACGTTCCTGATCGTGGCATGCCAACTATAAAAACGGGCGAAGGCGCTGTCGTATTGTTAGTGGTGCCGAGTTGAGTAGTATCAACAGGAAAAGTCTTATTTATTTTTTTAAAGAGTGATAAATAATACTCTATGTCAGAACTGCAATTTGTAGCGGTATTTGCATCGCTATAGAGATTAAATGCTTTATCATAAAGCCCTTTTTTGTCATATAAACTTGCTAACGCATATTTGATAGCTTCATTAGCTGATGCCTTTTTGTTTGGTAGCGTGTTAAAACCAGTAAGTCTTTTAATGGCTTCGTCAATATGTCCTGTGTTTCGGCATGCGATGGAGAAAGGTAGTAGAAGGGATGGATCGCTTAAAGATGTTTGATTGTTATTTAGATGCTTGTTTAATAATGTATATGCATCAGCGTATTGTTTCTTAAGTATATAGATATTGCTGATCTCACTGAGAAGAGCAGGGTTGTCAGTGTCAGATTTCAAAGCGTCTTCAAGTAGTGACAGGGCGCGTTCTGTATTTCCTTGGCTGACATTAATTCCTGCAATGCCAGAGATGGCCGCAGCATGGTCCTTTTGCAATCTAATGCAATTATTGTATGTATCCAGTGCCTCAGATAGTTTATTTTGTTTTTCGAATATTTTTCCAAGTATTATCAGACTATCGATATTGTTAAACATTGAAACACATTTAAGTGCCCATGATTCTGCTTTCTCTAATTCATTGTTAGAAAAATATGTGTCGATTATGTTGTGGTAGGCATCGTAATAATGTGCGTTGAGATCAATCGCTTTTACAAAATAGGAGATGGCGTTTTTTAAATCTGTCTCTTTTAAGCATAGGCCTATAATGTTGTAAGCTGAAACTGCCTTCGGGTTTACAATTATAGATTGTTTTGCATATTTTATGGCTAGTTCATATTGCCCAAGGTAATAGTGTGCCAGCGCACTATTGCATAGTGCATCTGTGAATGTACTGTTAATTTCAAGTGAACGTTTAAATGATGTTATTGCTTTTTTGTTTTTTCCCTGGCGCAATTGAGATAGGCCAAGGTTTGACCAGCTTACGTAGTCATTGGGGTTTAATGTTATCGACTTGATAAAGCATAGCTCTGCTTTATTTAGCTTACCAATGCTTGCGTACGACATTGCAAGTAAACTCCATGCGCTTCCATCCCTTTTTTTATTTTTTATTTTTTCAAGGAGTTCGATGGTCTTTTGATACTTTCCTGAATTAAACTGTTGTAGCGCTTTGCTAAAATTAATATTTTCCATTGTTATGTGTGGATTTGAAGCTTGTTGATTATTGATTCAATATGTGACTCGTAGTTTTTCCAGCGATTTACTGACTTATTATAAATAGGCTTTCTGACCTGGTCATAGCTAAAAGTTGATATGTTTCGTTTGGATTTATAGAATTGAAGGCACTTATCTGACCAGTCAAGACCGCAATAATCAATAATTTTTCTGGAGACTTCTTCCTGGTTAGCAACGATGTCTTCATAATTTATGCTCAGGTAGGCATCTTTAAAATTATCATCCCAATGCTGCATGATTTTTTTATAGAAGGTAAGATAATATTCTGCCAATTCATCAAGGTCTGTTGCATATGTGTGTGCTGTATTGAAGTTATTGAAGTAAATTGACAGGCAAATATCAATAGGGTTTCTTTCACAATGAATGATTTTTGCTTCAGGGAATAGCGCTTTAATTAATCCCACGTGTTGGAAGTTATGTGGCATTTTATCGGTTACAAAATTAACGCCACTGGATAATTTTGCAGATAAATGAAGGTATGACTTTGCATGGGCTATTACATTATCTGATCTAAGAATTTCACTTAGTTGCTGTTCTTTCGTATCAGTTTGGTAGTTTTTTACTATATCGGCTGCAATCTCATTCATGTAATGCAATTCGCCTGCGCCGTATACATCAGGGTGGCTTGAAATTATTGATTCAACCAGCGTGGTTCCTGAGCGAGGCATGCCAATAATGAATATAGGGTTGTGATTATTGTCTGTAGTATTTTTTAGTTTTTCAATTTCATCACGAGTATACAAATTTGTGATTAAATTAAAAGAACGATTAGCTTGTTCCCTGTCAAAATTGTATGGTTGCAGATCATTTGCTAATTTGTAGTAGTTAAATGCGTCATCATAGTTACCAATGTCGTCCGATAGCTTGCCTGCAAGAAAATAGAGCTCGGATTTAGCGATTGCACCTATCGCTTTATTTTTGGTAGCTATATTGATGTTTTGTATAGCGTATGACTGTTTTTTTAATTTTCGGCTAAGTTCACCAAACGCCTTTGCGATATAGATATTGCCGGGGTCACTTTCAACAAGAGGTGTAATGTTTTCTATGGCTTGTTCAAAATCTCCTTTTCTTTCCAGTAGTAAAATTATATTACACTGTATTTCTATATTATCTGGTTCAATATTTAATGCTGTTTTATATGCATCCATCGCCGTGTCGTAGTCATTCCTGGCCATATAACTTAATGCCATATTAGAATAGGCTTCTGCATACCTGTTGTTTATCTGGATTGCGTGCCTGTATGTGTTTATGGCGTCATCGTAGAGATTGTCCAGGGCGTGAGTTTTTCCCAGGCCGACAATGGCTTCAACATAATTGTTATTTATATTTATCGCTACAGAGTAATGTTCTCTTGATTTTTTGATTTTCCCTTGTAGCAAATAAAGAGTGGCAATATTATGATGTGCAATTGAATAGTTTGGGTTTAAATCGAGGGCTTTCAGATAATGTGAAAGTGCGCCATCCCAGTCGCCTGATTTTTGCAGTATTGATGCATAATTATTGTGTATTTGAGCGGAGTTTGGAGATAGTGCTAAAGATTTTTCATAAAGTTCTTTTGCAGATGAGAAATTGTTTTCAGATTCATAGCATGATGCCAGGCAGTGTAAAGCAAAAGAATTCTTCTTATTGTATTTTATATAGTCCTGAATATATAAAATACTGTTTTTGTAATCGTTTGATTTGCCATATAAAACGCCGATGTTTAATAGTACTTCATAGTCATTGGTATTATTTTTATGGTATTTCTTTAGTATGTTTATTGCGTCGCTAAACTTCCCCTGTGCTTCGAGTACATGCGCTAGAGGTGTAGATGCTGAGCCTTTCATATCTTGAAGCTTGCAGGCTGATCTAAATGCGATTTCAGCCTCTTTAAATTTTCCTAGTTTACCCGCAATATTCCCCATATTAACGAGTACTTGAACATTATTTTTTTGCTGCTTGCATATTTTCTTATATGTAAGCAGAGCGTGCTCTAGCTCATTGTCTGCTATTTGGTTATTAGCTTTTTGAAATAAAATATTTATAGATGGGCTCATTGTAATATTTATACTGATATGAAAAAATGATTTATAACAAAATAAACCATTCAATAAAACTCATTGTAAATCAATGGGATGCGTGAATCTTATGGTTTTATTATGTGCCATTAAATATCGCTGCTGTCCCGTTAAGTACTTTGATTTTAGCAAGACGCCTACCTGTAGCAAGACTACATCGAAATTTGTTATTTTTAATACATGAAAATAAATGTCGCTACGATAGTGTCATCCTGACTGAAGTGCAGTGGAAGAATCTTAAGCCCCGTTTCATGCAGTATTCAAGATTTTTCCAATCCGCTACCGCTTCAGTCAAGATGACAGCGTTAAGTTAACGGGACAGTAGTGATAAATTATATATGAATTTTAAATTATTACTGTAATATCTTTGAATATTTCATAGGTATCAATAAGGACAGAGGAATAAAAAATCTTTATGCATCCCTTAATTTCCAGCGCATTTAATGATTTCTCTCGTGGTGATTACAATAAGGCACTAGATGCGGTGCTTTTGTATCTTAATGGCTCACCAGATGACATTGAAGCAAATATGTTATTAGCCGCTATTTACGCAACTAGAAAAGATTATAATAAAGTAATCGATGTGTGTAAGAGTGTATTAAAGCATGATGCTAGTAATGAACGTGCACTATATAATATCGCTGTAGCACATAAAATAAGCGGTAATTTTGATAAGTCGAAATCATATGTCGAAGAGTTATTGTCCTCCTCATCTCGACATATTCCAGCTAATTTACTATTTTTAGAGTTGTTATTACTTACAAACAATCATGATAGTGTTCCTGATCTTATAAAAAACCTTCAGAATCTGGCGATTAATGACAATAATGTAATGTTACAGGTAACGGGCTTGCTTGTTAATTACCGTTTATACAGCTTAGCTAAGAATATATTGGTTCGGTTTGATGAATCAATGATGCAAAACAAAAAGTTATTAAATGAAGTAAGACGATATCAAGCTCTGATTGCTTTTCATACAGGTATGTATGATGAATCAGAACAATACTTCATGATGAGTATCAAAAGTAATTCATATGTTGCTGAAAGTTACCATTATTTAGGTAATCTTTTTGATATACGTCTCGAATATCAAAAAGCAATAAAAGCATATCTATCAGTACTACAGTTCTCTCCGGGTTCTATGAGCACGCGTTTTAACCTGGCACTGCTTTATGAGAAAACGGCTAACTACTTTCAGGCGTTTAATGAACTTATTATATGTAAAGATGATTTTGAAACAAATGATCCTTATGTCTCTTTAATTAGAGTTATTGCAAAATTGGGCAAAGAGAGGGTATCTGATGTTGTTTTTAAACAGATCCTTGTTATTTTAAAAAATAAGAAACTAGATCCATTACCTTTGGCCAAGGTGACGTATGATAATCTTCTTAAGCGGCATGAATTCATTGCCTGTTTAATAAGGAAATCAAGAAAGCAAGGTTATACCTTTAGTTTAAAGAATAAAGATGTCGCATTATTAAATAGCTGTAATATCTTAAATTTATATCTTGCGAACATATCGAATACTGGTTTTGAGTTTGAAGGTTTTATCCGGCTACTTCGATACAATATGTTGCGTTGCGTAATACAGGAGAAAGATTTTGATTACTCCATTGAATTGTGTAGCTCTCTGGCTATTCAGTGCTTTAAATCTGGCTACGTGTACATGGTTTCTGAAGATGAAAAAAAGTATCTGGATGAGCTCATATCATCAATTGTTGATAGAAAATTAACTGATGATTTAGATGTAAGGCATGTTGCTGTTTTGGCAATGTATCAACCTGTGTTTAGTTTATATAGTAGCATTCCTGATAATATCGAGAAAAGATCGGTTTCGCCAGCTTATGGTGAAATGATAAATCAGCAGTATTCTAATATATTAGATGAAATTAAAATAAAGAAGAAGTTGTGTGTTGATACCATGATAGCTGATGAGACCTCTACATTAGTGAGAGCAATGTATGAAAACAACCCATACCCCGTTTGGGATCGGATAAATGTACAGATTCCACGTGGAATTAACCATACGATCAATGATGTTTCAAATACATTTGATTTTCGTTTAAACAATAATTCTCTGTCAGTTTTAATTGCTGGGTGCGGTACTGGTAAACATGCAATTCTTAATTCAATGCGAATAGAAAGCTCTGAAGTTCTGGCAATTGACCTAAGCTTATCGAGTCTGGCTTTTGCAAAACGCATGGCAAATTACTATGGAATAGATAGAATTGAATTTCAACAGTTAGATATTCTTAATGTTTCAGGCCTAGGCCGAAAATTTGACATAATAGAGTCTGTGGGTGTTTTGCATCATATGGAAGACACATATGAAGGCCTGAAAAGCTTGGTTTCAGTATTAAACAAAGGTGGCTTAATCAATATTGGTTTGTATAGTTCATTAGGAAGAAGGCATATACAGGCGGCTAAATTAAAATACCATAATAATGAATCGTTATTAACGGATACCGATATTCGTGATCGACGAAATTCTCTTATCATGGATGATGATGAAGATATGGTGAAAAATATTCTGAGTTTTTCTGAGTTTTATAAATTAAATGAATGTAGAGATTTAATATTCCATGAACATGAGTATAATTTTTCACTTACTGAAATTAAATCAATGTTAAATAGTTTGGATTTAGAGTTTGTTGGTTTTGAATTTACCGATATGGATATTAAGCGAGAATATCAATTGCGATTTCCACATGACACGAAGTTAACTGATCTTGATAAGTGGGCGGTTTTTGAGGAAGAAAAACCGGATATTTTTTCCAGTATGTATGTTTTCTGGTGTTGTAAAAATTAAAGTTCTGGTTCATTAGAAATAAATTATGTCAATAAAATTAAAAAAGAATGAACTCAAGATTCTACTGCAACAAAATAAAATGGTAGAAGCCAATAAACTTAGTACTGAACTTTGTCGTATTTTGCCAAAAAATATTGATATTTGGTTAATGTCAGCAAGCATTAATGCGAGCCTGGGCAACATGGACAGGGTTATTGAATGTTGTCATTATGTTATAAAATTACAGCCTGACCACTTGCTGGCACATTATAACCTCGGGCTGGCATATCACACTCTAGGGGATTTTTCTTCTGCGGAAATTTTTTTTAATGCAACTTTAAAACTTGATCCTAATATGTATAAAGCACGTGTTGCATTAGGATATGCAATGATAGCACTCGGTCGGCCGGAAGAAGCGATTAAATTGTATCATGAGTTGTTAAGTGGGTCAGCTATAAAGCATCTGGATATAGCTTTAAGTGCTAACATAAACTTAAGTCTTGCGCTTAATGCAAAAAGGTGCTTTGTTGAAGCCGAACAGGCATGTAGACTAGCTCTGGCTATAGAACCAAAATCTATAGAGGCGTTAAATAATCTTGGCGAAGCATTAAAAGAGCAGGGCAAATTAAATGATGCTGTTGATGCGTTTAGGACCGCCGTATCTATTAATCCTGATTTTTCAGTTGCACACTCAAATTATTTATTGAATGTTAATTATTTAACAGATATTGACCTTAATCAAGTGTATTTAGAATATGTAAAGTGGGGTGAGAGTCATGCTGTTTCTTATGCCGCTGGTAAACATAAACATTCTGATTGTGGCTCTGACTCTGAAAAACGTCTTCGTATTGGGTATGTTTCACCTGATTTTCGTGCGCATTCTGTTATTCTTTTTATTGCGGGTGTTGTCGAATCACATAACAGGGAAAATGTCGAAGTGTTCTGTTATTCGGATGTTAAATTACCGGATGCTTATACTCAAAAAATAAGTGAAACTTCTGATCATTGGCGTGAAACAAGCCAGCTCAGTCATGAGCAACTTGCATTATTAATTGCTAAAGATCGTATAGACATTCTTGTTGATTTAACTGGCCATACGGCAAATAATCGATTAATGACTTTTGCGCGAAAACCTGCGCCGATCCAGGTTACATGGTTGGGTTATCCGAACACAACCGGTTTAAAGGCAATTGATTACCGGTTCACTGATAGATGGGCTGATCCTCCTGGCATGAGTGACCAGTTAAACACCGAAACCTTAATTCGTATCTCTAATGGTTTTCTTTGTTACGCGCCAATAAGTGACAGTCCGCCGATAAGTGATTTGCCAATGACAGAAAGTGGCTTTATTACTTTTGCCAGCTTTAATAATAGTTCAAAGATAAATGTTGATGTAATTAAGCTATGGTCATCAATCTTAAGTGGCGTGAAAGGGTCAAAATTGATATTAAAATCTCCGCAATTTACTGATCCTGTTATAAAACAACGTTATTTAGCATTATTTGAAAGTAATGGTATTGATTCATCGCGTATAGAAATATATGGGTATATCGCATCAACAATTGAGCATTTAGCTATTTATCAGAAAGTTGATGTAGGGCTTGATCCTTTTCCTTACAATGGAACAACCACAACATGTGAAGCATTATGGATGGGGATTCCTGTCGTTGTTCTTACAGGCAATAGTCATGTAAGCCGTGTTGGTGTTAGCTTGTTAAGTAATGTTGGGTTAACTGAGTTTGTAGCTGAAACTAAAGATGAATATATACGGATTTGTAGTAATCTAGCGAAGTCCCCTGAAAAATTGTTAGAAATTAGAAAAGGAATGCGATCACGCATGGAAAACTCATCGTTGCTTGATATAGATGGTTTTGTTAGTGATATTGAAAGTGAATATAGAAATATGTGGCGTACATTTTGTAAGTCCTGATGACTAGAAGTCTATAGGGGGAAATACTTGATCATTATTTATTAATAGCGTTGATAAGTGGTGTGATAAAGTTCTGGTAGTTTTTCCACCGGTTGGTAGAGGTTTTATACATCGGTTTTCGAACCTGATTGTAGCTTGGTGTGTTCACTGTTCTTTTATTTTTGTAAAAATGCAGGCACTCGTCCTGCCATTCTAAATTCAGGTAATTTAATAAAGATTTAATGTTTTCTTCAGGGCTATCCAGAAGTGATTCATATTGTATATTATAAATATCGCTGCTGTAGCTGGTTTCCCAGAATGACATTAAATCTTTGTACAAATTGTAATAGTGGCCTAAATTATTTAAGTCGCTTGCATATGGGTGATTAGTATTAAAATTATGAAAATAGATAGAAAGGCATGTGTCTAGTGGATTTCTTGAACAGTGTATGATTTTACAATTCTTAAATAATTTTTTTATTAAACCTACATAGATAAAATTATGAGGCATTTTATCTGTGCAATATTTAAATTCTTCTGAGTTTGTATCAATAGCTTTCAAGTATTCTTGCGCATAGATATTTAGCGTGTTTTCATCTATATTTTTCAAGTAATATGGGTATTTGTTTTTTTTTCGGTTGGATATTTTATTGGAAATATCGGAAATATATGTAAGTTCACCTGCTCCATAAATATCACTGTGGCTAGCTAAAATCTGCTCTACTAAAGATGTCCCCGATCTTGGCATGCCAATTATAAAAACAGGTTTATGTGATGGATTGTTGGAAACTGGTGGTTTTATAGATTCATCAGTGCTGAAGAAATATTTTATACTTTGAAAATATTTTTTATCGACTGTAATATTATATTTCGTATTTCCAGAGTTATTGGCAGACTTATAGTTTTTAAATGCAGAGTTGTAATTCATTTTCTTATCGTATAAATCTGCAAGTGTAAAGTGTAGTTCACGCGTGTCAGTGGCGGCTAAATGTTTATTCATAAGGCAGCTTTTTATTAACTTTATGCCTTCTTCCTCTGCACCTAAGCGACTGCAAAGTTTTCCATAAATGAGAGCAATGTCAGTTTGTACTGGTGTTATATCGATAAGTGGTGTTATATATTTCATGGCGCGGCCATAATCACCCATTAATTCATAACAGCTAGCTATCGCAGAGTTGGGTTTGGAAGAAGTAATATCAAGTGTTGCAGCATTTTTATAATATGATATAGCTACTTTATAATTTCCCTGACTTTGTAGTATTGAACCAAGGTTGTAGTGCGTACTAAAATAGTTGTGATTGACGACCATGGCTTTATTAAGTAATGGTGTCGCGTTATTGTAGTCACATTTCTCTATATAGATAGATGCCAGGTTATTCAATGTAATATGATCATCCGGGTTTAACTTACAGGCTTCCAGATACAGTTTTTCAGCTTGTGTCGAATCTCCGAGGCTCTGATATATATTGCCTAGAGCATTTTTTGCATTACTGTTTTTGGGGTTAATGTTTAATGACTTTTTCAGTGATTTTACTGATTCAGACAGTTTTCCCAGGTGTTTTTGCGCTATGCCAAGATTATTCCATATTACATCAGAGGACTTGTTGAATCTCAACGCGTTTTTGAACAGTTTTTCTGCATTTTTATAATCACCTTCCTGACCATAAATTAATGCAAGGGCGTATGTAGACTCAATGCCAGGGTTAATACGATTTATCTGTTGATAAATACGTTTTGATTCCCTGATATTATTGTTTTGTAGATGTTTGTTAGCTTCTTGCAATAGATGTCTTATATCGTTCATCGTATGATATTAGCCTTGAAATTGATGATCTCAATAATTGTTATAAAATTTATACTTTAAAGTAAGCTGAGTATGAATTTATATTTGTTATTATATGAATAACGTGCTGACACGTCGTATACTACTAATCATGCACAACTTAAAAATATGGTACATATATCTTGAATAAAGAACAAATTATAGCATTAGTTCATAGTGGTGAATTCAAACTTGCAAAAACGAATTGCCTGAAATTGCTGAAAAAGCAGCCAGGTAATGCGGAACTTGTTTTCTTGCTAGGTAATATTAGCAATAGGACTGGTGACTACACAGAGGCAATCGAATGTTATTCCAAAGTAATTGAGATCAGACCTGATCTGCCAAGTGCTCATTATAATTTGGGCTGTGCATTTCGAAATATGGGGAAATTTGAAGTAGCAGTTAATTCAATAAAGAAGGCGGTTGAGTTACAACCCGATCTATTTGAAGCCTGGGATACATTAGGGCTTGTGTACAACCAGCTTAATATGTCACTTGAAGCTGTTCGGTGTCATAAGAATGCGCTTAGAATAAATCCAAATTATGCGTTAGCGGATGAGAATCTTGCTAAAGCTTATACTGTACTGGTACCTCAATGGCATTTTCCCATGATGAATGATCTCATTAGAAATGAAGCGTACAACAAGGCTTTGGCGCGTGTGGTAAATAATGGCTCAACTATTTTAGACATTGGTACCGGATCGGGTCTTTTATCAATGATGGCGGCGAAAGAAGGAGCGAAACATGTTTATGCGTGTGAAATGAATTCGCTTGTAGCTAATAAAGCTGTATCTATTATTAAAGCGAATAATTATGATGAGAAAATAACTGTTTTGAATAAAAAATCCACTGATATAAAAGTGGGTGTTGATCTTGCTGAAAAAGCTGACATTTTAGTTTCAGAGATACTGGATGTAGGCTTGTTGGCAGAGGGTGTTTTAACAACTGTGCAACACGCAAAAAATAACCTTTTGAAAGAGGGGGCGGTTGTTATACCTGAGGAAGCTGAAGTCTATGGTGTAATTATTGAAAGCCAGGATATCTATAACGAATACCATGTTGGACACGTATCAGGTTTTGATTTGTCTTTATTTAATGAATTTTCTGTAAAAGAATATATGCAGAAAAAAATTAATGATTTTAATCACAACGAGCTTACAGATATATTCAAATTATTTACTATTAAGCTTGATGGCAGTGAGGTCAAGCCCGAAAAAATAACCTTGAACGTACCTGTTTTAGTTGGTGGTGCTGCTCATGCGCTGGCATTTTGGTTTAAGGTAAAGCTGTGTGATGATATTTATTTAGATACCGGTCCACACGAAAATAGTTGTTGGATGCAAGCTGTAACATTGCAAGAGAATCCAATAAATTTCAAAAAAGGAGAGCAAGTTACAATTGATGCAAGCCATGATTGTAATCGAATATTGATTGAAGCAGTTACAACATAATTCATTATCGTTACCACTCACGGTTGTCACTCTGCTTTGCAAAGATTTTTCAGTCAATGTAACGGGTGTTTTATAGGCCTGTATAGCCAGTGTTGTCGGCTTTTTTTACATGTTAAAGTTTCTACAAGGTGTTTTTGTTGTGTTTGTTACTATGTTCTTGATTTTAATGTGATTTAAATATTTGGCGCAAATAATGCATTAATATTTCCGAAATAACCTATTATCAATTAAGTAAAGTGTTTAATAAAAAGCAATCGGAGTTTATAGTAATGGGGTCAGACGATAATAATAAATATAATGGTTCTG
>CAZFUY010000044.1:0-18903 GCA_964522445.1 uncultured Thiotrichaceae bacterium
ATTCTCTGGCTATTTGTACAACAGGTTTATCTGCATTGCTTAATAGCCTGATTGCTTCAAGTTTGAATTCTTGGGTATAACGTTGGTATTTACGCGTCATTTTGACACCTCTTTCAGTTAGTTTAAACTGGAAAGTGATGTCCGAAAAACTAGGGTAAGATCACTCCGACCCCTGTCAGCTTAAGACACAAAATCTATAAATCTTTCTGTACTGCTTTTAAATTCTCACGGGATAAAAACTGCTCCGCCATAACAAACAGTTCACGTTCTTCAAAACGCACATGATCTTTTAGTAACTCTGCAAATTCTTTTAGATTATTTTTAGTGGCTTTCTCTTTAATTAAGCGTCTCATTAGCTGATGTTCATTTAGCGTTCTGTCAACTAGCTTATCCAGGCCTGATTTTTTCATTAAGGGCAGCAGTAGTTTCTCTTCTTTTTTAAAATGATCATTTAATTCAGTTTCAAATTTTGTTTTTAATTCCAGCCACGCTTTTTGAATAGACTCTTCATCCTGTTCAACAGCATTAAGCGCATGCTTTACCATAACCAGGGCAAGATGATGTTCCATTGACAGCGGCCTCAACTCTTCACATCTTTTCATAATTTTTCAAAAACCATTTTAACAAAAGGAATCGTTAACCTTCTTTGTTGTGCTAGTGACTCCTGATCTAACTGTTCCAGCTTTTCAAATAAAACAGACATATCTCTGGAATAGTTTTTCAGGATATAACTGGACACCTGTTCAGGCAATTCAAAACCACGCATTTTTGCTCTTAGCTGTAATGCCTGTTGTTTATGTTGATCATTCAGCGGCTTAATATGAATCACCGGCCCCCAGTTTAATCGGGAACGTAAGTCTTCCAGACTTAAGTTCATTTCATTGGCTGGCAAGTCGGATGAAAATAATAGAAACTTACCGGCTTCACGCATACGATTGATTAAATCAAATACTTTTTCCTGCCAGTCATCTTTATCTATTACCTGTTGGATATCATCGATACAAACAACATCTATATTTTCAAGTCCCTCCAGCAAATCGGGGGAATAATTTATAAGTTGTTTAAATGGCAGATAAGTTATCGCCCATTTATTATCTGCTGCTAACTGACACACGGCCTGCAACAAATGACTTTTTCCCGTAAAGTGATCACCCCAGATAAAAAGCTGTTGTTCGCCATTTTTTGAGGCCATTAATTTTAACAGGTCGATAGCTAAAGCATTATCGCCGATTACAAAATAATCAAAGGTAAAAAATTCTCTTAACTGAAGATCAAGAGGAAGTTGTTTATTCATTTTCTATTATCAAATCTAAATCAGTCAGGTTAAACCATTATCAAAAAACGTGCTATTTTTATATCGCTGATGCGCATGACGAATAATAACGGCTAATACGGCAGCCACAGGAAGAGCCAGTAATATACCAACAAAACCAAATAACTGACCACCCGCAAGCACGGCAAATATAACGGCGACAGGATGCAGGCCAATTTTGTCACCTACCAGCATGGGCGTTAACAGCATACTCTCAAATGCCTGCCCCACTGCAAACACGGCAAAAACAGGCATTAACTGCATTAACTCATGTGTTTGCAGTAACACCGCAATTGATGCTGCAAGCACGCCTAAAATAAAACCAAGATAAGGAACAAAACTAACCAGTCCTGCCATCATGCCAATTAACAATGCCAGCTTGAGTCCGGCAAACCAGAGTCCAAAGGAATAAATAGCCCCCAGTGCTAACATCACCATAAACTGGCCTCGCATAAATGACGCCAGTACTTCATCTGATTCTCTGGCCAGTTTTACAATAAGTGGCTCATATTTTCGTGGTAATAATTCATGTATTCGAACAACTAAAATATCCCAATCGCGTAATAAATAGAAAGTGACGACAGGAATTAATACCATATTTGCCAGCCAGGCCAGCAGTGCCATACCTGATTGCGTTAAGGATGAGAATACAGTAACAGCTAATCCACCCGCCTGTTTATAGTGTTGTTCCAGTAATTTTTTTAATGAATCAAGATTAAGTAAAGCAGGATCAATGCCTAACTTTTCTGCCAGACCTGGCAACAGTTTATTTTGCAGCACATCAATATAGGCGGGAAAATTATTTAATAAATAACTTATTTGCTGTTCCAGCATGGGGAACAATAGCAACATAAAAAAGGCAATAATTATAAATAGACAAACAAAAACAATGACTACAGATAATGTTCTGGATAGTTTCTTTTCTTCTAAGCGATCAACTAATGGGTCACCCAGGTAAGCAAGTAAAGCCGCTGCAAAAAAGGGCGTTAAAACAGGTGCTAATAAATACAGTAAAAAACATAATGCTGAAAAACCTGCAATTAACATCCATTTTTGAGAATCGTTCAACGTCATTTATTAAATCTATATGTCAGTATATTTTCAGTGATTTTAATTTCCTTCGGCTTTTCATCACCTTCGACAACTTCATTAACAACAGGCTTATTCTGTTCAAATTGCTCTGGTACTGGTGTTTTTTCCAGTTGTAAGGTTTTTCCCAGCGCAATAATTCGCTTTAAGTCATCCGCATTACCTATCATTTCAATTTGAAAACGCACGCTGTCTTTTAATGATCGAGTTGCAAAAACATTTTTTACCGGTGCTAAAGATGACAGATAGTGAGAAACTCTGGCATAACCGCGAACATGGTTAATATTATTTATCTGAATAATAAGTTCGCCTTCATTTCCCATATCTTCCAGCACAGCAAAACGACTGGCAATTTGATCTGTGGCGACATCAATGCCACTGGCCATAAGCACCTGTAAGTCCAGTGTTTTTAATCTCCAGCTATCTATTTTTTTATTTAACTGTAAAGACCAGTCAACCTGCCAGCTATTATTCACCCAGTTCATTCGACCAATCATAATTGCATCTGTTTTATAACGTTCGCTGGCTTTTATGACCGGCTCCCAGAAATTCCCCCAGACATCGGCAAACACAAGACTGCGCTGGTCTACATTATCAAATTTTGGCCAGACGACAGGCAGGCCGCGTCGCCGCGCTTCTTTCTCAACAGCCTGTTTAATGGCTGACTGGTCTCTTTGCCTCAAAATATATCGATTGCCACCATCTCGCACAGCAAGCCAGAGTAAAACGGTGGGTCGCTCCTGCCCCCAGATAGACAGGCCGCTTTCACGCAACAGTTTTTTGATACGCCCCTGATTAAACTGAATCCATAAATTATGTTTGGCAAGTGGTATATCCAGTGAACCAGGCTGCTCTGGTGGCTGTACGGGCTTATCCAGAGCCAGATAACGATATTGCTGAACATAGCGTGATGCTTTGCTTATATCTAGCTGAGCTGCAGCAATACCACTGCCCGACACCCGTGCCAGCACCTCAATAAAACCCTGTTCAAATGCGGCTTTACGGATATCTTTATCCTGGCTAATCACTGGCAGGGATACTTCAAACATATGCTTAACAACTGTCGCCTGAGTGGTTAATGGCAACAGAAGTATAAAAATTATTCTAAAAATTGTCGTTTTCAATGTTTTTTCATTCGTAGCTTATGCGGTGTCGTGTACAATACCACATCTTTTAAATAGACACGTTTCACTCGAGTTTCAAATGCCAGATTCTGATAAAAAATCATTAAGTTACCGCGATGCCGGTGTCAATATAGACGCAGGCAACCAGTTCGTTGAGAAGATTAAACCCTATGTCGCAAAAACCCAACGCCCTGAGGTGATTGGTGGTCTGGGCGGTTTTGGCGCTTTATTTGAAATTCCACTCAACCGATATAAACAACCCGTACTGGTTTCAGGCACAGACGGGGTGGGCACCAAGTTAAAACTTGCTCTAGAAATGAACAAACATGACACCATCGGTATCGATCTTGTCGCCATGTGCGTAAACGATATTCTGGTACTCGGTGCAGAGCCTCTGTATTTCCTTGATTATTACGCCACAGGCCATTTAGACAATGATGTTGCAGCTGATGTTATCAAGGGCATTGCTGAAGGCTGCCTTCAGTCGGGCGCAGCATTAACAGGTGGCGAAACAGCCGAGATGCCAGGCATGTACAGCAAAGGCGATTATGATTTGGCCGGTTTCTGTGTGGGCATAGTTGAGAAAAGTGCCATTATTGATGGCTCTAAAGTTAAAGCCGGTAATGTGCTTATTGGTCTGGCTTCATCTGGCCCTCATTCCAATGGTTATTCTCTGGTAAGAAAAGTACTTGAGGTCAGTAATGCTGATCTAAATCAGGATTGTGGCGGCAACCCTCTGGGGCAGTCACTACTGGAACCAACTCGCATTTATGTAAAAGCGATTCGCCAGTTACTGGAACAAATAGATATTAATGCCATGTCTCATATTACTGGCGGTGGTTTATTAGAAAACCTGCCTCGCGTTATGCTTGAAAACACGCGCGCACAAATTGATGCCAGCAGTTGGGATTTACCCCCTGTATTCCAGTGGCTACAGCAGCAGGGTAATATTGAGCAACAGGAAATGTATCGCACCTTTAACTGCGGCGTGGGCATGGTTCTGGTTATTGATGCAGATGATGCTGATATTGCACTGGAAACACTCAATAATGCGGGTGAAACAGCCTGGCGTTTAGGCGAAGTTGTTAGCACTACGGGTGAGCCTGACGTTATTATTCAGTAATGCCTGTAGCCCCTCTTCCCATTGTAGTTTTAATATCTGGCTCTGGTACAAATCTACAGGCCATTATTGATGCTATTGAAAGTGGGCAGCTAAACGCCCGTATAAAAGCTGTCATCAGTAATCGCCCTGGCGTTAAAGGACTGGAGCGAGCTGAAAAAGCAGGCATTGCCGCTAAGGTTCTCGATCATAAAAATTATGAAACCCGAGAAAGCTTCGATCTGGCACTTCAACAACTCATTGATAGTTATGCCCCAGAACTTGTCATACTGGCTGGTTTTATGCGCATATTATCAGAAGATTTTGTTAATCATTATAATGGTCGCATGCTTAATATACACCCATCACTATTACCCGATTTTAGAGGGCTAAATACACATCAACGCGTACTCGATGCAAAGCGCAAAGAACATGGTGTAAGCGTTCATTTTGTAACTAATGAACTCGATAGCGGCCCACTGGTCTTACAGGCAGTAATAGATATAAACAAAAACGACACTGCCGACTCACTGGCCAAACGCATACACAAACAGGAACATATTATTTATCCTATGGCTATAAACTGGTTTGCTGAAGGCCGATTAACTTATAACAATAAACAAACTTATCTCGATAATCAGATAATAAATAAGCCACCTAAATGGATCAATAACCAGCTGGAATATTAAAATATATGAAAAAGATATTTTACATTCTCTGGTTATTTTCTATCAGTCTCTCCTGCTACGCATTTCAACTTCCCTCTGATTTTGAAGCCACTTATCGAGTCAATAAATACGACACAACTATTGCCGAAATGAAGTTAACCCTTGAACAAACCGATAATAGTATTGTTTATAAATCACATTCCGAAACACGTGGCTTAGCCGCCATTTTTTCAAGTGAAGAAATTAATGAAACCAGCCACCTATTGTGGAACGCAGACTTAAGAACACCTCATTTACATAAATATCAGTATCAGAGAAAAAATAAAAAGAAAAGAAATCAACAATTTATTTTAGACTGGTCAGATAACAACACAGCCCTCGTAAAAGGTGCTTTTGGCAATAATACGTTTCAATTAGAAATTAAGGACTATGTCTGGGATCGGCTGTTTGTTCAGCTGGTTATAGCCTCTGACTTGCAGGAAGCAGAAAAAATTAATAAGAAATACAGTTACAACATTATTGATAACGCACATTTAACTCAATATCACTTTGAATATATTATCAATGAAAAAATCAATATTGATAATAACAGTTATGAGACTGTAAAATTTAAAAGAACACATGCTTCAGGAAATCGAATCACCTATTTCTGGCTAAGCAAAGAACTACATTACCTGCCAGTTAGAATTGAACAATACAGGAAAGGTGAACTAGACTTAAACATGACACTATCTAATATAACTTTTACTGAAAAAACACAATGACTCAAGAACAGGAAAACGAAGACGACTGGGTAAGTAAAACAGACCGAAAAAAAGAATGTGATGCTCTGCAAAAATTAGGCGAAGCACTCATTACTCTTAAAATTGATGAGCTGGATTTATTTGATTTGCCTGATACGCTTTATGCTGCCATTAAAGACGCTCATAAAATCAAACAGCATGGTGCATTAAAAAGGCATAAGCATTTTATTGGCAAATTAATGCGTAATGTGGATGCAGACAGTATTAAACAGCAGCTCATCAACGTACTCCATAAAGACGATATAAATAATGCCCGGTTTCAGCACATAGAAAAATGGCGCGACAGAATTATTGCCGAAGGTGATAAAGCATTGCCTGGCCTGGTAGGCGAATTCCCACAACTTGATCGACAACATATTCGCCAGTTATTTAGAAAGGCTCGTAAAGAACAGGAAACAGATAAACCACCTGCAGCAGCCAGATTAATATTTAAATATCTGCGTGATTTATCAGAAAGTTAGTCAATATTTTCTATAATCAGGCTACAGAAAAAAACCTTAAAGGCTCAAATCATGGATTCCACTAGCATACACAACTACTACGAACACCTGGTTATTGACTATATGCAAATAGAAATTCTCCCTAAAATGCCAGACAGAAACAGCGACTATTTTCTCGATATCGCCTGCTTTGCTCTCACAAAATTACCGGCTCGTTATATGCGACATGAAATAGATATGGCCTTCTATCTGGATTCTGAAGAACGAACAAGAATGACCGAACAGGTCAAAAAAGAAGTTGATAAAGCCGTTAAATATATCGACAAAAATTTTAATAAAGATAATCGATACCAGATGGGCAACTAATTAGTTTTTTCTAAAAAAGATAAAATCTTGAGATAGCACACTCAATGCCTGAAAGCATCCTGTTGCTGAACTTTAAGGTCTGGAGATTTTAAACCTGATTTGCCTGGGGATGGATCGTGCTGTTTGCGCTCCGTCCCCGTTGTGATAGTACTCAAGCTGTACAGAGTCGTGATTACATAGTCACTTCGAGGGGGACAGAGCTCAAAAAGCGAGGTCTGTCCCCAGGCATAATCAATCGAACGATGTCTGCTTATGACTAGTTTGAGTCATTACTAACTGCTCATACAAACAGGCTAACCTGTCAATCTTGAGTCTAGCCAATTTTGCAATTCATGCGTCTGTGTTCCAGCACTGGAAAATTTTTGCGCGTATTTAGTAGAAAATCCCTGTCAAGATCAGCGACGACAACACCTGTACCACTCGGTAGCCGATCTATAATATTCCCCCAGGGATCAACAATCATACTATCACCATGTGTTTCACGACCATTAAGATGAAAACCGCCCTGATCTGGAGCAACAATATAACACTGGTTTTCTATAGCTCTGGCTCGAACCAGAGGCTCCCAGTGTGCCTTGCCTGTAATGGCGGTAAATGCAGAAGGTATGGCACAAATTTCCATGTCCTGATCTATCAACGCTCTAAACAGTTCAGGGAAACGCAGGTCATAGCAGATTGCCAGCCCCAGGCGGCCAAAAGGCGTGTCAACAACAACGATATCATCACCTGCATCTGTAGTTTCTGATTCATGGTAGCTTTCATTTTCATCCTGAAGCAACACATCAAACATATGAATTTTGTCATAACGAGCAACCTGCTCACCCTGATCATTTATCAATAAGCAAACAGCTCGTGCCTTGCCTTTAACATCAGAAAGTATGGGGATAGTACCCCCCACCAGCCAGACACCATATTTCTTTGCCTGAACAGATAGAAAATCCTGCATAACACCTTCGCCTGATTTCTCAGCATAACCCACGCGCTCTAATTCACTCATTGACATAAGGGCAAAATTTTCAGGCAATACAATTAAACCAGCCCCCTGGCTAACTGCATTTTCAATCAGCTTTGCTGCTTCATCCAGATTTGCCTGAACATTGGGCCCCGAAGCCATTTGAATACCTGCAATCTTACTCATTTACATTTTCCCCTTAACCAAAACCAGATTAATAATATCGTCGGCATCACTGCCGGGTATACGATTCATTGCGCCTGAAGGCACACCTAGCGCCACTAGCCAGTCCATTAACTCCTGCACCCATATTTCCCCTTCCTCACCCCCAGGATAGCGAATTTCAATGATGCTCTGCGGGGCATTTATCCATTGTCTGACTATTCTACCTAATTCAGCCTGTTTTAGCAGGACTTCACCATGACGAGGCATTTCCCATTGCTCTGATTTTATGGCAACAAAAACTTTCTCTGCATGAATATCAGCGCTACCCACAAATAAAACAGCCATAAGAACAAGGTTAATATTTATTTTAAAAATCATCTTCAATATCCGAGTCATCCGTTTCTGGCTGAATCTTTTTCTCAGGCACAGCTATCTTAACAATTTTTGGATCTTCCCATGAACCTGTGACTTTCGATTTATGCCCGGCAACCTTATCTATACCCAGTAATTTCTGGAAAAAATGCACCGCCACACCCAGCACAGGGCCGCCTGTTGCAACGCCAATGGCCGTTACTGTATTACTAACTTTTGGAAATACTTCAATATCCAGATCATAATCTTCATCAACCAGACCAATACGACCATTTATATTAATATCAGCCACTTTGCTCTTAATTTCAAAATTATCTGTCCGTGCATGCCCCTGTAAAAATGAGAAATTAGCATTCACATCATCAAAATAAAAGCCATCTGCCACCTGATTACCAAAATCCATAGACACCAGTGTCTCAAAATTAAAAAAACCGAGAATACGTCCTGCTCCTGCTTCTATATTTTTTAAACGGCCTTTCTTTAGATGAAAGTTTGCATCACCTTGCAGTATTCCCCAGGAAAATTTATAAGGTTCTGCTGGCCACTCCCATTTAAAAGTTCCGCCCCCTTCAGATTCCTGAAGACTGTGATTCAAAGCCAGCTCATCCAGACATCGGCCAAAATCATTTGTAGTTAATGTGAATGCCAGAGACGTAACATTATCATGCCGCCAACTGCTAACCCACGAACCTTTGCCAATCATACTAATCGACGGGCCGTGCAACTCAAGGTGATCAATCAGCATACCTAATTTAGTTCGGTGAGTTTGCAAATTCACATCTGAAAAATTTCGCCCTTCCCATTTGAGTTCTTTTGCCTGAAAATCTATCGCTGGCAATTGCTCAGGTTCTAGCCCCACACCTGATGTTTTATCTTCTGATTTAAACGCAGATAAATCAATAAAATCAAGATTCAGATCCATTGGAACATCAAGACTAAAATCTTGCATAAATCGTGCTGTACCTTTTAAACTTTTTGAATCAATAGTCGCCGTCCACTTATTCTGTTTTCGTACAGATTCCAACGTAAGATCATCACCATAATTTATATCGACAATGAGATTTGTATCTGCTGCACTTAGATACAAATTAAAAGGCGCAAAATGTTCTGCACTCTTTCTGAATGGACCTGGAATAGTTGATGTTATGCCGTGCAAATTAGAACGGACAGAAACATCTACTTTAGATTGTTTACTATTTTTCTCATCAATAATATCAATGTCTATTTGCCAGCCTGTTTTACCTGCCATGTAATATTTTAATTCAGGCAAAGGTGCAAGCAAACTTCTTACTGGCACAACTCCTTTTGCACTAATGCGTATACTTTCTTTATTAATTTCTTTTAGTGTTTCTATACTTGCCTGCATTGGATAGCTATCTAAAGTGGCATTTAGTTTTTCTGCATTAACATCTGATTCAGTAAACGATAACTGCCCATTTAAATTTTTAAATCGATATTTCTCCTGTGGCAAAAAGATTTCATTATCATTAAAAGATAACAGGCCTTTTACTTTAACATTGTCATCTTTATCAACGGGTATTTCTAAATCAAGATCAACACCAGCAGAACCAGCCACGTCAAGACCTGTAATATATGAGCCTAATGTTTCTTTTAATGGGCTATTTTTTACATACTTTAACAAGTCAGTTAATGGAGACTGCATATCACCACTAACAGAAACATGAACTTCATTAAAGTCCTCTATGCTTACCTGCGTATTAAATAAATTCGCTCCGTATATTTTTCCCTGCCCCTGATCAATAAACATTGTTTCATTATAAAAACGCACCCTTGCCTGAAGATCTTCTAACGCAGGCCAGTCAGGTAAATATTTTAATGTTCCATTTCTGAAGCCAAATAATACTTCCATAACGCCTTCCCTCTGCTTAAACGGAAAAGCATCAAGCTGACCATAATAAAGAAAACCTCCTGATGGAAAATCCGCTTTAATTATTGCAGAATCCAGCCAGTTAACAGCACCTTCAGACATAATAGAAACAGGCAAATATAAACTGGTATAAGCACCATCGCCATTACTTAAACGAGAAACAATATCCATAAAAACAGGTTCTTCATCAGGAACAATAATATTTAATCGTGTTTCTGTTGTTATATGGGGTGTTGCAGCATAAAGATAATTAGATTCAAGCTGCCACTGATTGTTTTTTCTATATAAACCTAACTCACCCTGCAATGCCTTAAACTGTAAATGATTTCTAAAAAGGTCATGAAAATCAAGCTCCACATCCTCACTATCAAGCTGCAAAAACATTCCTTGTGTATCATAAAAAAAATGCCCATCCAGACCTGAAATAGATGGAACATTACCCGATGCCAAATAGGCAAGATTCATAAACTGGGTATTAACTCTGGTTTTTTTAACCTCTTCAAAAGGCATAATCAAGTTGAAGTTATACAAATCGCCATGCGGATCATAAGGCTCAACCATTTCACTCCAGTTAAAATTTTCTACGGGAATAAAGCGAGTTATCAATCCTGCCAGATGAGATAAATCTTCTATGCGCAAAAAACTTGCTTTTGCATTAACGGCTTGCAATAGCTCATCCATGTATATAGAAAGCGCCGCTGGCTGAGGCCAGTTTCGATTATTACGCCTTATTTTTAAATTACGAACATCAACAGACCAGCCTTTATTACTTCGCTGCCACTTTCCTCTGCCCGTAATACCATCCAGTTGCCATGAACGAACATCTTTATCCAGATAATGCAGCGCCATTTCCTGAGCATTTAGCTGAATATTTATTTCATTAAATTGCCTATTTTCCCATTCAAGCCAGATATTCGCATCTATTTTTCCTCTGCCTGTAAAATCAAAATATTGCCAGTAATCATCAAACCACTTTTCAACATTAAGATTTCCCACACCGAAATAGGCCTGCCCATTCCATAGCATAGGCTGCATTAATGATCCTTCTATATTAATAATAGCTTCAAGGTGATTACCATATTCTGCTGGCAACTGCGTATTTATGGAAAGTTGATGACCCGGGGCATCATTGACCAGTGCAAGATTGAACTCTGTTAATTCTATTTTCTGATTATTATTTAACTGATCCGACCAATAAACAGTTGCATCGACCAGATACAGTGCTGCACTTTCCAGAAAGGTATTGAGTTCAGCGGGGATAATTAGCTCGCTCTGAGATGATCCTGAAATTTCAAACCCCTGAATAATAAAATTGCCTTTTTTATTTCGCTCAATCGAGATATTTAGTCCTGCAAGCGACACCAGTCCCAGCTCTGGTTTTAAATTTTTAATAGACTGAAACCAGTCAAGGCTTAGTTTTATTTCATCAAAATGTAAAAAATGACGCTCTCCTTTCGCATCATAAATATTTACATCAAGCAATTTTAATCCCGGCGTTAACCAATGTATGTCGGCATCCACCATTCCAATTTCAACTGGCAGTCCCAGGTGCTTTGTTATCTCTGTTTCTATTCTATCGCCATAATCTGTTATATAAGGTATAGCGGCTCGGAATAAACTAAATATTACAGCAAACAATATAACAACAACTGCAATGGCAGTTATTAGAGCGGCACGTAATTTATGAATATGGATAGTCAATGGGTTTTAAATACAGAAAGATTTAGGACGCAAGTCGTAAGAGAATATGACATTTTATTTTTCTTTGTCACCCTGAGCATTAAAGCAATACGAGGTAGTGTAACAGCTCAGATTTTGGAGATTAGCTGAGCTGTTACATAATAACAACATCATATTGTTCCTGAGTATATAGCGCCTCAACCTGTAGACGAATGGGTACATCTATAAAATCTTCCAGTTCAGCCAGACTATTGGATTCTTCATCAACCAGCAAATCAATCACTTCCTGCGCTGCAAGTACCAATAATTGCTTAGCATCAAATTGTCGAGCCTCTCGCAATATCTCACGGAATATTTCATAACAGGCTGTTTCCGCTGTTTTTACTGAACCACGACCTGAGCAGGTTGGGCACACTTCGCAAAGTATATGTTCCAGGCTTTCTCTTGTTCTTTTACGTGTCATTTCAACCAGGCCAAGAGATGATACTTCACAGACTGAGGTGCGCGCATGATCTTTTTCCAGCGCTTTTTCCAGCGCTCGAAGCACCTGATGTCGATGCTCTTCTTCAACCATATCGATAAAATCAAGAATAATAATACCGCCCAGATTACGCAACCGTAACTGTCGAGCAATAGCATGCGCAGCTTCAAGGTTGGTTTTGAAAATAGTTTCTTCCAGATTTCTATGACCAACAAACGCGCCTGTATTAACATCAATTGTGGTCATGGCTTCTGTTTGATCAATGATTAAATAACCACCCGATTTTAAATGAACTTTTTGTTCCAGGCTTTTTTGAATCTCATCCTCAACACCATAAAGATCAAAAATAGGCCGCTCACCCGGGTAATGTTCTATGACCACATTGCTCTCTGATACATAATGCTCAGAGAAATCTTTCATGCGTTGCCATGTTGCACGTGAGTCAACTCGAATTTTTTCCAGATCATCATCAATCATATCGCGCAATACACGCAGGGATAAATGCAGATCTTCATGCACAATATTACCGGCCTTAACTTCTTTAGATTTGCTGCCAATAGACTGCCACAATTTGGTGAGATAAAGAATATCCTGCCGCATAGACTCAGCCGTTGCTGACTCTGCAGCGGTACGAATGATATAACCCGATTCACCCATGAGTTCTTCATGCGTCATTAACATATCACGTAAACGATCACGTTCCTCTTTATCTTCTATGCGTGTAGAAACACCAACATTATTTGAATTAGGCATAAAGACAAGGTAGCGAGATGGAATAGTAATATGTGATGTTAAACGCGCACCCTTAGTGCCCATGGGGTCTTTAATAACCTGTACCAGTATATCGTCACCATCATGCAACAGGCTTGAAATAGAGGGTTTATCACTGGCATTTTCTTTTTGAGGTGAATAAGGAGCAACATCTGAAACATGCAAAAAAGCAGCTCGATCCATCCCTACTTCAATAAAAGCCGCTTCCATTCCGGGCAACACACGACACACACGACCTTTGTATACATTACCCACCAAACCTCTATTTCGGCTTCGTTCTATATACAGCTCCTGCAATACCCCATTTTCAAGTATCGCGACTCGCGTTTCCTGTGGCGTAACATTAATTAATATTTCTTTGCTCATACAAAAGTACTAGTCACTTTCCAGTGAACTTATCCCTAAAGTTTTTAATAACTGCGCGGTTTCAAACAAAGGCAGCCCCATAACACCCGAATAACTACCGTCCAGTCTTTCAATAAACTGAGCGGCAATACCCTGTATTCCGTAACCACCGGCTTTATCTGCCGGTTCACCCGTATTCCAGTAAGCCAGAATCTCCTGTTCACTTAATGGACGAAAAAAAACATGGCTGACACTTAATAAGCACTGACTTTGTTCAGCATCGACCACAGCAACGGCTGTTAACACCTGATGCTCCTGGCCAGATAACTCTGCCAGCATCGACAATCCATCTTCTTTATTTTTCGGTTTACCTAAAATTCGCTTATTTAATACAACTATAGTATCTGAACCTAAAACTGGCAGTGAGTTTCGCTGCTTTTTAAAACCCGCCCGCGCTTTTTCTAATGCCAGTCTTTGCACAAATACTTCAGCCATTTCTTCTGAGTTGACTGTCTCATCTATATCAACAGGCATAACTTCATAGGTTACAGCTATTTGATCTAATAATTCACGTCGTCGAGGAGACGCTGATGCCAATATGATTTGTGTGCTTCTCATTAGATTAAAACAACGACTCTCAAAGGAAATTTACTTACGATGGTATGGGTGATTTCGTAGCACAGACCAGGCCCGATAAAGCTGTTCTGCCAAAATAACACGCACCAGTGGATGTGGAAAAGTTAACGCAGATAAAGACCATTTTTCGTCAGCCAGTGACCGACATTCTTCCGATAAACCTTCTGGCCCGCCAACTAATAAAGATATGTCCTGCCCTGATTGCATCCAGTCACTCAACCTGTCAGCCAGTTGCTCTGTACTCCATATTTTTCCCTTTACATCCAGCACAACGATGCGATTATTTTTTGCGATAGCCGCTTTAATACGTTGCCCTTCATCCTGAACGATACGATTAATATCTGCATTTTTGCCCCGCTTCCCGGGTGCAATTTCTTTTAGTTCCAGTCTTGCTTCCTGGGGCATACGATGTGCATATTCTTTATAACCCTGCTCAACCCAGGCGGGCATTTTTTGCCCAACGGCCAGTAAATTTATGCGCATTAAATAGCGTTACTTTTCTCTTTTGGGTCAAAATCCCAGAGTTTTTCAAGATCATAAAACTCACGAACATGAGGCTGCATCACATGCACCACAATATCCCCTAAATCAACCAGCACCCACTCTGCCTGTGCTTCACCTTCAACACCTAAAGGCGGGTGATCTGCTTTCTTGGACTCTGAAGAAACATTATTCGCGATAGATTTAACATGACGACCCGATGTGCCGCTAACAATAATCATCATATCCGTCACACTGGTTTTACCTTTTACATCCAGCTCAATAATATTTTCGCCTTTCAGGTCTTCTATGGCGCTAATAACCAGTTTCTTTAATTCGTTAAATTGCATATTCGTTTTCTACTTTAGTAACTGTTCAGATGACTGAATAGTTATTCTAAAAGCTCTCTAATATTGTCAGGTAATAAATAACGGCTACTTTTACCACTGCTCAGCAGTTTGCGAATTTCAGTGGCGGAAATATCCAGTAAGGTGACGGATTGTAACAGGATTTTCCCATACTGGCTTTGCATTAATACGCCAGGATCACGGCTAATACGATTCTGAATAAGAGACGGGTGTTCTGCAAAACATGGCTCTGTTTCATCAAATATTGCACTACCGGGACGTGTCGTGATTATGAGATGACAAAGTTTAAGTATAGATTGCCAGCGATGCCATTGTGTAAAACCAGCAAAAGCATCCATGCCCATAATCAGGCACAGGGTATCATCTGCAAACTGCTCTTTTAATTCAACGAGAGTATCCGCCATGAAAGATGGCCCCTGACGATGAAGCTCTCGATCATCCAGAACAAAATCAGGCATATCGGTTATAGCCAGTTCTACCAGCTGTTGTCGAATGTCACTATCCAGCCAGGGCTGTTGACGATGGGGCGGGGATTTATTGGGCAGAAAGCGCACCTGATCAAGGCCTGTCGCCTGCATAACATCTAGCGCAGGCCGTAAGTGCCCATAATGTATGGGATCAAATGTGCCACCAAAAATGCCAATGAGTTTTGGCATAATTTAACCTGTAAACACCTCTGTGTCCCCGCGTCTCTGCGTCAAGGTACTCTGCCTTTGTCTATTCTCGAATATGACCATCACCCAGCACAATATATTTCTGCGAGGTTAAACCTTCCAGCCCTACCGGACCACGGGCATGAAGTTTATCCGTACTAATACCAATTTCTGCTCCCAGACCATATTCAAAGCCATCTGCAAAACGAGTAGATGCATTAATCATCACCGAACTTGAATCAACTTCACGCAAGAAACGACGCGCTTTACTGTAATCTTCCGTAATGATTGAATCGGTATGATGTGAACCATGTTTATTAATATGCTCAATGGCATCATCCATTGAATCAAGCACACGAATCGCCAGAATGGGCGCAAGATATTCAGTATCCCAGTCTTCAACCGTTGCCTTATTAAGACCACTCACAAAATTACGGGTCTTTTCACAGCCGCGTAACTCAACATTTTTTTGCTGATATTGTTTTACTAATTCAGGCAAAACATTAGCCGCTACACCAGCATTAATCAATAATGTTTCCATTGCATTGCACACACCATAACGATGTGTTTTGGAGTTTATGGCTACTTTAACCGCTTTATCAATATCGGCTTTATCATCAATATAAACATGACAAATACCATCAAGGTGTTTAATAACGGGCACTGTCGCTTCATTGCTAATACGCTCAATCAAACTTTTACCACCACGAGGAATAATCACATCCACATAATTTTTAGCCGTAATAAGCTCACCCACAGCTGCTCGATCCGTTGTTTCTACAACCTGAACCGCCTGTGCAGGTAAACCCGCTTTGACTAGCCCCTGCTGAATACAAACAGCCACCGCTTTATTAGAATGGATAGCCTCTGAACCACCACGAAGAATTGTGGCATTGCCCGACTTCAAACATAAACCTGCTGCATCAGCCGTCACATTGGGACGTGATTCATAAATAATACCGATCACCCCTAAAGGCACGCGCATTTTACCAATTTGAATACCGGATGGACGATAGGCCATATCGGTTATTTCACCGACAGGATCAGGCAAAGTTGCAATCTGACGTAAACCTTCGGACATGCCTGCTATACGTTCATCATTTAATGCCAGACGATCCAGTAAAGCATCATCAAGACCGTTAGCCTTGCCCGCTTCAAGATCTTTGGTATTTTCAGTTTTCAGTGTCTCAGCCGAAGCATCAATAGCATCCGCAATGGCATTCAGTGCATTATTTTTCGCACTCACCTCTGCACGAGACATGGCAGCCGATGCAACACGTGCCTGCTGACCAAGTGTTTTCATATATTGATTGATATCTTGTGACATATTCTTTTTTAATCAAAGTTTAGTATTGGCTTATTTTGCCATAAAATAACAAACAAAACCTAAGCCTGATGCTTTAACTGTATTAATAAAATGTACGGAAATAATATTATGAGAGACCTTTGCACGATATATTCACGAGTAAAAATGACTAAAATTTCACTGCTTTTCGTTAGAAAACTTGCTAATAGCTAGCTATTAGCTGCGTTTCCTGTCTCAATCAGTAAAATTTTAGTGCATTTTTCTTTCGCACCTCTATCGTGCAAAAGTCTCTATGAATATTTGCAGACCTGCAGAAAAGCAGGTAATACTGTAATAGACCGGGCATGAGGCCAGAGTTATTCTAGCCAGATCAAAATTTATTTTTTATGGGTTAATGGAACTCAGGGCTGAATGCAACGCATGATCAAAAATAGAATGCTGCATAATAACACCTGACAAATCGCGTTCCAGTTCATCCGCAAATACTTCTGCATCTTTTTCAATAACCACATTACCAAGATGATCAACAAAAACCAGTGTGGCATCCTGCACTAATATAACTGCAAGCTTTAAACGCCTGACGGGTTTATCTTCACCATTATAAATAATACACCATGTACCCGGTTGAACATCATCGGGGAGCATCGCCAGTTTTCTTTTTGCAATCTGATCCAGTGTTTCTTCAGGCTCAGATATTTCTACTTTTTGTCCTTCACTTTCTTCATTAACTGTTTCTTCTTCCTGAATTTCTGCTTTTTCCGGCAGGTCTTTTGTTTCCATTAATTTTTTGTACGTTGCTCTCAGATCTTCAATAACTTCATCAATCATTTCTCTTGATTTACGACAGCGTTTTAATTTGTCAGAAGTTGCCTGCACAATATCTTCATAACTCATGCCTAACTCTTCAAAATCTTCTATGGTACTGAGTGGTTGAACACTATCAATTATTTTATCAAGCATCATTAACATTTCGACCCATTCATCATTTGCTTTACCATTTTTTAAATAATGATTAAACATCAAACTGGGCCAGACTTTTAACACTAGAGTACGAATACCTGAAGGCAGCTCTTTGCCTAGAGTTACTTTACGAATTTCCTGTAGCACAATATTTTTTGCATGTGCATGCTTTACTTCTCTCTTTGAAAGTTCTTCCTGTGCTCGTGCTTTTTCATATATTTTATCAGTTAGTTTATTAAGTTCATCAACGGCAATCTGAAAAGATTCAACATTATCGGTATATTCAAGTAGTAACTTTTTAACAACCGCTTCTATTTCAATAAACATAGAATCTTTATGATCACTTACACCAACACCAGCTTCAGCAATTTTATCTAACAGTTGTCTTGCAGGATGCTCATCATCAACAAAGAAATCAGGTTCCAGCATTGCTGCTTTAATAATGGGTATCTGTAAACTTAATAACAGCGCTTTTATTGTGTCAGTTATGCTTTTATCTTCGATAATGGCATCGAATATTAACTTGATAAAATCAATCGTTTTTTCTGAAACCTGGTTAACTCGTTTGGTAACAGCACCGCCCTGTTTTTCACCTATTGATGAAAGCACCGCTTTTTTAATTTTACTGGCATCAAACGCCAGCTCTTCACCATACCTTAACTCAGTCGCTTCTTGCATATCTGACAATGCAGATACAACTTCATTATGTGAATAATAGCCACTGCCTGATGCCGGAGCAGTTGTATCAGATGGGATACCCCCCACATAATCCTGAATATTTTTTTGAACCTGAGCCGCTGGAAATCCTGCTGACATACGATTGTCTGGCATTTCCTGGCCACCTGTTGATGCAGGACTCTGTGCTGATGCATCAGATACAGATCGTCCACTATAAGCAGCACCAGAGCCAAATGCCCGACGAGGACCAGCTGGAGCGTTTCCCTG
>CAZFUY010000044.1:19003-23654 GCA_964522445.1 uncultured Thiotrichaceae bacterium
TATAAGCAGCACCAGAGCCAAATGCCCGACGAGGACCAGCTGGAGCGTTTCCCTGAGACATTCCTCCCTGAGACATTCCTCCCTGAGACATTCCTCCCTGAGACATTCCTCCCTGTGACATTCCTCCCTGTTGCATTCCTGATGCTGCACCACCAGAATAAGCTCCTGATTGAGGAGATCCACTATAAGCTGAACCCGTACCAAAAATTCGACGGCCTCCCGAATGAGTCGTAGGCGGAGCTGATTCAGCCTGCTGCTCCTCTTCTTCTGGATCTAATTCATAATCACCCACATCATGCTGAATAAATCCGCTGAAATCTATTTCAGGAAATATACCTTCATTAATCATTAGTTGATTAATTTCGTCATAAAGTTTTTTCAGAGGAAAAACAATGTGCTGGCCAAACTGACTATAAAGTACTAATTTATTCTGGTTATCAAAATCAGTATTTGAAACAGCTTCCTGAAAAGCATAACAAATTAATCTTGGCTCTAAAGCATCGCCGTGAAAAACATTAGTATTATATTGACCCAGTTCTTTAAGGCGTATTTCAAGATGGTTAAGTTCTTCCTGTAAATCCATCGCAGCTTTACTGCTAATAGATGTCAGGGTTACCATTTCATCCATTTCATCCTGTTCTACCAGACTTAATTTATTATCCAGACTATGGTGTGTTTTTTTAGGAAGTTCGTCGATCTCAGAGATAGGCTGCAAATAAAAACCAAGCCCCTTAATAAAATCTTTTTCTATATTATCTTTCTGATCCCGCAATGCATTCATAAACTCAAACATGCGGTTTTGTATATTAATACTGCTGGCAGAATTTGCTGAATCAAACAGAAAATCATCTGTTTGTTTAAATAATGTCACCATGCTATTAGAAAAGTAAAATTCCAGTTTAGATAAAATATCTTCAACTAGCTGCGAATACGCCTGATCACTAACGGCTAACTCAGTGTTGTCCGTTACTTTTTTGTCGTTAGTGGATTCCTCAATCATTAGAACCAGCTTCCTCATTTCTCTGAATTAGTCAGAATTAATTAATAATTCTAATTTTATACAGTATAAATTAATCAGTTTAAATATCTTCATCCAGCTCTATCTGAATAAAAGCTAGACCAATACCTTCCGAATCCTGATGCACCACAACAGCATCAGTACCAGGTAGAACTTCATTTTTTGCTGAATCACCCAGCAGCTTAACACCGACCAGTTCACCCATAACAGGTCTGTCCAGTTGATCTAAAATTATGAATAGCCCACCATCACTGATATCACGAGTGCAGACAATTTGCCTGTCACCCGTTGGATAACTAAGTTCAACATCTAATATGATATTTCTACGTGGTGATTTACGATTTTCCATCATGCTTTATTTATCTTTATAGTTATAACACTCAGATATACTAAGGCGTTATTAATATTGTTAATAATATAATAGCCCTAAATAAGGAATTTCCCATTACAATAATCAAAGTAATGCTTAGAAAAGCCTGTTTAAAACAAGGATATTAGCTGATATTGAGGCTTTTGCTCATTATTTTGACTGGCGTCGTCTGGGATACATTACAGCCGTTAAATTAGCCATTGCCATATAAACTGTATTTTTAGAATTTTTCTTACAATAACGATCCAGCCATACCATAACCCCATGAAAATCGGTATCACCTAAAAGATTATAGGTGTCTTCAGATGACCGATTGCCCGATGTTAAATAGCCGCTAATCCAGTTTTTATAGGAAATTTCAGAAAATCCCCCATTTTCACGAGCTTCCAGATAAGTTGAGCACGATTGACGACCCACTCCATAAATCCAGTAATGACCGTGCTTATCAGAAGCCTGTACGATAGAAGAATAATAAAGCGCCAAACCCGTTAACAGCGCTAATAAACCTGCTTTCATCATTAGTATTACCCTAAAACTATTTCCAGGATTTTTTTATGTTCTTCAGCATTTAATCTTGGACCAAACTGACTAACTACATTTGCAGAAGCCAGGCTGGCTATATTGCCTGCCTCAAAGAATGAATGTCCGTGTGTAATGCCGTATAAAAATGCGCCTGCAAACATATCACCTGCACCATTGCTGTCAATGGCTTTTACATTATGAGGTGATATTTCAATTTGCTGTTTACCATCATATAACAATGCGCCTTTATCACCCAGAGTAACGGCATAGGTTGATGCTATTTTCTTTATTGATTCAAGCGCCTGATCAAGGTCTTCTGTATCAGCCCAGCTTCTGGCTTCTGCTTCATTGCAGAACAGTAAATCCACTTTCTCACCTATCATCTCTTTTAAACCATCTTTGAAGAATTCCACCATAGCGGGATCCGAGAAGGTTAATGCCGTTTTTACTCCTGCATCTTCAGCTACTTTTCGTGCTTCTATAGCAGCATGTCGCCCTGTATTTGAAGTCACCAGATAGCCTTCGATATAAAGGTATTCAGAATCAATCAGCGCTTCCTGATGAATCTCATCCACTGAAAAAGTTTCTGTAATACCCAAAAAGGTGTTCATGGTTCGTTCAGCATCGGGTGTTACCATCACCAGGCATTTCCCTGTTATGCCATCTTTCCGGCCATCACCCACGTTAGAACCAACACCTGCATCCTGTAAATCCTGCACATAAAAATCACCCAGCTCATCACTGGAAACCTTGCATGAATAAAATGCATTACCACCAAAATAACTCACCGCAATAATGGTGTTAGCGGCTGAACCGCCACTGGCTTTTTTACCTTCAAAGGCATCCAGATGACCAATTAGTTCATGCTGACGTTCTTCATCAACCAGAGTCATAACTCCTTTTTCAATATTATTTTTCTCAAAGAACGCGTCTTCGACTTCAAACTCCATATCGACCAGTGCATTACCTACGCCATATACATGATATTTTTTCATTGTAAAAACCCTAAATTTTTAACCTTATACATATGTAGGAGCGGCTTCAACCGCGACAACATTAACATTACAACTATCGCGGCTAAAGCCGCCCCTACACTTTCTAATTTACCGACCTTTTGCAATTTGAGTCGTTAACATTAACAACTCATCCCATGGTCGCCCTGGCGCTACACCTTTAATTACCTTATCAATACGTGCGCAGCGCTTAAGAAAAAATTTCCAGCGCATGACACTATGCCGGGATAAAGCCTTCTTCACTAAAACCTTGCGATTATCCCACACTCTGGCTTTACTGATAGCCGCATCCTGCGACATATTGGCTTCTGCTATACCAGTTAACAGTCGCACTTCACGAGTAATCGCCCATAAAGCAAGAACCATTTCAACACCTTCACTTTTTAAGCCACCAACAATACGCGATGTCCTGGCCACATCGCCGACCAGCATGCTATCAACCAGATCATAAATTGTATACCGGGCACTGTCAGCAACAGCAGAGGTAATCTGTTCCAGCCCTATTTCGCTTTCACCAAATAATAAAAACAGCTTATCAATTTCCTGAGCTGCGGCCAGTAAATTACCTTCGACTCGTTCCACTAATACAGCCACAGCTTCTGCTGTGGGGTGCAAGCCTTTGTTACGCATGCGTCGCTCTATCCAGCGGGGTAATTCATGAATACTCACCGGCCAGCTTTGAACAACGACACCTGCTTTATCCAGCGTTTTAAACCATTTTGTGTTCTTTGAGCTGCCTTCCAGTTTGCCACTGGTAATAATTAAAACCGCATCATCTGCTGGACGTTGCGCATATTCCTGTAATACCTGAGCGCCTGTTTTACCCGGCTTACCTGTTGGCATTCGCAGTTCAAGAATACGTTGCTCGGCAAAAAGCGACATGCTATTGCCCGCATCCAGTAACTGATTCCAGTCAAAATGCGCATCAACATCCATGACTTCTCGCTCACTAAAACCTTTTTCTCTACAGGCAGCACGAATTGTATCTGCTGATTCAATAACCTGTAGAGGCTCATCACCGGCTACAAAATAAATGGCTTGCAGATCTTTTTTTAAATGCTGTTTAAGTTGATCGGGTCTTACTTTCATATGTGTTCTAAATTAACAGAAAATATATTGCTTCTGTGGCTTATTGGTTTTTTTGCACGGCCTGTAAACGCAACATAATCAGGCGCACAATATCCTGTTGCATATCTTTAATCAGCGTCGCTTCTTCACGGCCTTTACCTAGCACATCTTCAGTATCAAATAAGAAATCTTTCTGTAATTTTATGATCTGTTCTCTGATTAAGAAATCTGTATCTGTTGCTATAACATTAAAACTAATTTGATAATTTAATTCATATTCCTGAGCACGGCCTTGTGCATCAACAGAAATAACTCGTTTACTCTGTTGTTCATTAAAAATACTTAACACAGCCTGAGCCTGCTGTTCTGTTTTAACGATATTTATATTACTTGCTTTTAATGTACGTTTTAATACATGAATAAGTTCGCTATTTTCATCTGCTGTTTTTATAAATATATTTTCCATTTGAGAAGGCAATTGATAAGCACCCCGCAAATGGAAACCACAACTTATTAACGCAAACATTACAAATAAGCTCAATATCCATCTCAAGCTCATATTAAACTTTGCATCTTTGCATCTTCGCGTCAAAGCTTTACCCCACCACCACATTAACTAATCGACCCGGCACAACAATAACTTTGCGTACTGTTTTACCC
>CAZFUY010000045.1:0-22535 GCA_964522445.1 uncultured Thiotrichaceae bacterium
AAACAACGTATGTTAGGATAGTAATTCAATGTCAGCCTAAGTCAGATAAAAGACAAAATTAACTGGCCACCTTTTATCGACACGCTTAGCATAACAGATAACGGCAACAAACTTACCGGGAGTAATAACATCGGTTTTCCCATATCTGCCATTCGCAAATCAGGTGCCGCATCTGAGCTGGTCGGCCGCTGGTTGTGGAGCAATGGTGTTATGGTTCATGTTGGTGCTAGTTCTTTAGTAGTTGCAGGGGGACTTAAAGGCAAATGGAGTAAGTCCGGAAAAAACTGGCTCATTGAATGGCCGATTATTGATGATATATCTATGAGTAGAGACAGGCAAAGCCTGCGAATAAAAAATCAGTTTGGCTCAGCAACAGCTCAGCGGGAAGCGAACTGTAAGTAGTCTCCTCTGAAGAACTAATTATGTTATTGAAAAATATTTTTTTACATTAATCGCTATTGTTACAGATTTAAAACCACCCTCACCCCAGCCCTCTCCCTGAGGGAGAGGGGGTTTATAGTATCGCCCTCTCTAGATAAAGAGAGAGAGCTTATAGTATTAATCTCTCCATAATATGGGAAGAGCTATAGTATTAGTTTTATTTTCTTTCTAATAATTTTATATGTCGTTTTAATTCAGCAATCACATTAATATAATCGGAACAGGCAAAAACAAGTTGCTGGCAAATTTCAGATAATCCCTTAATTGCAATAGCCAGTTCTTCTTTGTTGTTATCTACTGAATTCATTCTTGCAAGTACTAATTCAGCAATGTTACCGGGGTGATTTTTATTTGCATCAGACTCTTTTATCTGTTTCTGAGTAATTTCTATAAATAGATTTTCAGAACCCTGTTTATTTTTTTCTTCTGTTAGCATTTTAGTGCTTCCTTTTTTTAATCATGCTACACACAGAATATTTTATTTTTATTTCAATTCACTTCATATAATAAATTAGCTTTATTTTTTTAACAGCAGATAAGTTCATTTAAGGACACTCTGTTTAAGTATGGTTAGAATTAGGCTGACTGGAATAATCAGACTTGATCAGAGTATCCTTAATGCTGAATAACCATACTTGTTTCCAGCAACTCAGCAGGATTATTAGCCGCATTTTTATCATTATTATTTTCAGATTGTTCATTGCTATTATCAGGAATAACATCCAGCCCATCTTCTTCCAGATCAATAACTTCAACTCGCAGAATTGCAATACTGGCTTCACCAAACTGATCAGATGCATCCTGGGCAATTAGCTCAGTTTGTTTAGCGCCATCACCGCTGGAGTTACTGGTATCCATACTGCCCAGATCAACAGCAACACCGCCCATATCAGCAGGCACACCAACTGAATCACCACCGGCTTCAATCTGGCCTGCATTAAGTACGGTGTCTGTGGCTAATATCAAATCACCACCCGTGGTAATGCCAGCATCACCTGCATCGATCACACCGGACACGGCTGCAATTACGGCATTGCCAGTCAATGCCTGAATACCGCTTCCCTGAGGTCCTACTTTATACTCCAGCTTGATGCCATCAAGCCCAAACACGACGCGGGGCGTTGGCGCAGAAAACGCTGACTTCGCACCACGACCTGCATCGACATCACCCACATTAGACCAGATAGTAATATCCCCCCCATTTAATGCCTGCACTCGTGACTCATTAACCGACACATCATCATGTACAAACAGATTAATATCGCCATTACCGCGGGTGAGAATACCGGCATCACTGGCAACACCTTCGATAGCAAGGCCTACATTAAGAAAACCACCGGGAACAAGAATGGCAATATCGCTACCATTATCATCGCCGTGAATAGAGCTGGCAATTAGGCGCACATTGCCATCATAGGCCAGGTTTTTCTCGGGGATAATATAGTCAAAACCACCTGTTGTAATAATGTCACTGGCAGAGATAACATAACTTGAACCATTATCCAGCTGAATGCTTTCACCCTCTCTCAGAGTTCCTTTATTTTCAACCGCCAGCACCGAGCCGGGAAAGAGCGTGGCAAAAGCATCAAGTCCACGGCTATAGCCAAACCGATCACTGTCATTCTGATCTATCTTGCCGCTCTGTTCACGTGCGGCTCGTTGTGCAGATTCACGCAGTTCATTGAAGTAGGCATTCAATACAAATGATCTTTGTTCTTTATCACTCAGATTATTAAACGCCTGTAGTGCAGTATCAAAATCTGCTGTTGCCATTTTATCCATCAATAAATCTGCATATAAAGAATCACGACTAAAATAAGATGCAGTGAAGCCATCCAGATCTGCGCCTTTATCACCCAGTCCTGCCAGAATATAGAGTTTTGCTCCCTGATCAGAAAGTGCCGGATTAATATCATTGCCTATGGCACGTATACCTTTTTGATCACTCAGTTCAATGTCGCGTCCTGCTAGCACATGAAGCTCACCCGGCCCTGCAATTTGCAAACGTCTAAATTTATCCTGTGCATTTATCCCGACTGAATATCGAATATCCTGACCGGCTTCAACAAGCGAAATATTTTCATCATTATTGTGCTGAATGCGTAAGTCCATACGAACAATATCCTGACCGGCTCTCATTTCCAGCTGCTTTGGAATATCCAGACGGAATCCTCTACTGGTATCCACCGATAAAATATCACCCTGATTTGCAACAATTCGTGCCGCCTCAACATCATTAATGTGAACAGGTGTATCGGCATGCAGCGCCTGATCAACACGATTGAAAACAGGTAAATCAAGCTGCTCCACTGTATTGTAAATATCAGGAATTGAAGCCAGATCTATATCCAGCATACTGAGCTGAGTATGGTCAGATGAGCCAATGGCAATGGCGGAAATACTATCCTGTGCCAGCAACTGTAAGCTGCCATTCGCTGCTGGCATTAGTGACAGGAATTGCCCATAGCCACCACCTACATTGCTTTTATTGCCCATATTAATATCACCTGACATGGCAATAGCAGACAGATTAGCGGGATAGCGCCTGGCAAAGTCATCTCTACCTTTTGTTAATACTGTCGAGTAAGTGCTTTTCTCAAGATCAATACGATTTTCAAGATTAATATCTCCACCCAGAGATAGCAGATTTATATTTGACAGCTCACTGTAAGTGGAAAAGAAAACATCCGGCGTTAATAATAAACCTGTTTGAACTCGACTCATGGGTAAAAGTGAAGGGTTAGCAACGCCCTGAAAATTAACATCACCCACCGCTGAAATATTTACACGGGTTTCTTCTGCCAGAATAAATAAACCTGAATTAATTTCTGCATCACCGATACTGCCTTTAACATCGACATCAATATCACCATTACCCGCATATAAAACACCATGATTTAGATTGCCGCCCGAATTTAATAAAATATCACCACTGCCCCTTTGCTCAATCACACTGGGACCATCCATGCTAAAACCTGACGGTGAGCCATATTGGTACAGCACCGAAACCTCACCCACCTGCTTGCCTGTTGTCGGTATAGATATATTCAAATGGGAAATATCACCTGCTGAATCAATGCGTATATCCCCGCCACCTAAAGCGGCTACACCGTCATTGAATGAGTCAATATTTATACCCCAGCCAGTATAAATATCTCCCCCAACACGGTGCAGCCAGTCATTAACAAACTGTGATTCAGGTGCCGCGTCTATATTGCCTCCTGCAATTAAATTTATATCGCCACCAGAATCCGGGTACACGACACCTGGCAGAGCAAACATTTCTGATGTATCAGAGGGAAAACCCCAGACTTTAATCTGTAAATCATATGAGCTTCGCCCTGTGGAACGACCTACTGTATAAACCGCACTATTTCGACCCAGGGATATATTATTGGCAGCAATAATGTCAATATTTCCTGTGCCTGTTCGGATATGAGTATTATTCGCAAGGGTGAAACTTAAGTTATTTGATTCCGGTTTATCAACAACCGAAAGAACAGACGATGCCTTATTATCATGACCAGCTATAAAACGATAATCCCAGCTTTCAAGCCCCTGAATCTCATTAGCGGCGGGTTGCATGGGTAATGATTCACGTTGTTTAGATGCAAAGTTTTTATAGGTTGTTCGCAACTCAACACCATCAGAAATATTTCTGTTTACGATAAGATTACCATCGGCAACAAACGATATAATTCCTGGCTCATTGTATTGATATGAATCCCCATTACTGTCAGTACGCGTGACAACATAACGCTGTGTAAGCAAATCAATAGCAGAAGAAACGGTTAAATCACCCGAGCGGGTAAACTCAATACCTGGCCGAATATGCACTTTATCCTGCTCCGCCAAACTCATAACAGAAGACAGATTCAGGCGGCTAAAAATATTACCAATATTGCTATCATCCATAAAATTTGAAGCGTCACTAAAAGGAGCGGCCCAGTCAGTCGCAGCAAGATTACCATCGGCTATGTCATAAGCCTGACAACCTTCTAAAGTAAGCTCATCAAACCCCTGAATTTTAGCTGCAATCTGAGATATATTAATATCATCATCCGCAGTTCCCAGAACAGTATCTACACCCGATGTTCGAGGCGCTCGAAAATGCACTGAACCACCTTTTTCATTGCCACTTACATTTATGACACTGCCCAGTGCTAAATCGATCTGCCCTGTTTTTGTTTCCATAAACACAACACCACCGTCTTCATCAACACTCTTAGCAGAAGCATCAATAAGTGAGCCTGTTGATAGTTCAATATTATCTCTGGCAGCCAGCTGTACTCGGCCCCCTTTTTCTGCAGCAGCATTAATATGGCCAGCAATAAGCACACTGCCCGCATCAGACTGTAACAGCACATCTTCAGCAATAATGGCATCATTTGCAGCCAGTTCTATATTTCCAGTGCGCAGCCGAATATGACGTTTGCCGGTAAAACCAGATGTATTCAGTGCGCTATTAAGTACACTCAAAGAAGATATTGAATTACTGTCAGATACAAAACGGCCACCGGATTTACTATGATCCGCAATCAACTGACCTGATAAATTAATATTTCCCTGTATTGCACTGACTCCAATTGCACCCGCATTACTCTGACCTGCACCACCAGATACATTAATCACAGCCTGACTATCCATATTTACAGCACCCTGTTTAGAAACAAGCTTTATCATCCCACCAGATGAATAAACAGCGCTGTCCGCAAAATCACGCTCGATACCACTCATATTAATGACAGAACCATTGGCAAGCTGGAGATTTCCACCTGCACCACTGCCCTCTGCCTGCATATTTAAGTCACCCGATGCCAGATCAATAAATCCACCGTGTACAATTTGACCGGCTTTAATTGTTAACTGCGCACCAATAGCACGATCAGTCACTGTAGATGTCGTGCTGTTTAAGGTTGTTAAGGTCGAGTTCCCCGCATCAATGGCATAGTTAATACCCCCTAATGCGGTTATGCGGCCAGCATCAATCACTGCATTTGCAGACAAATCCAGTTTAAGTGAACCATTCGCTGCCATGGTTAAATCATTCACGGCGGCCATATTTAGATTTTTAAATCCACGAATTTCAAAATCACCTTTCTCAAGACCAATCGACTGTGCATTTAAACTGAGATCACCCGTGCCTGTGTGTGTGAAATCAGCCGTATTATCCGCTGTAAATCCACCAATATTTGTCAATACCAGCTCTGCCGCCGTCAGGCTTGACGCATCCGTTCCATAGCCATCAAGTGCCGCGGCATTAATGCGCAATTTATCAAAGCTCTGATTAAAACCGTATAAATCAACACTGCTTCTGCTGGTAAGCACCAGCTCATCTAATGAAAGACTGGCAAAATCATTTTCTGTCAAAGAAAGTCCTGTCGCACCCACACCACCCAGTGAAATACGGCTGGCGCCAAGATTCAGCGAACCACCTTTCATAACCAGCTGACCATCAATCTGAGTATTAATGCTGGCATCAAATAACATAGACTGACCCGCTTCAATAACAGAGCCACTGGCAATAATCAGCGCACCGCTAGCTGGCACAGCATTACCCTTTCTTGTGATATCAACCTGTGAGCTATTAGAGACTCGCAACAGTGCGCCATCACCATTAACGATCAGCTGCCTGTCCTGCTCGGCTGTAGGCTGGGTTGCACGAATATCAGCACCTTCATGAACCGTGACTGCATCTGTTGCGGCTAATATTAAATCAGCCACCTGTAGAGAAACACTTTCATCCACATCGGCTGTTAGTGGATCATCTCTCATATCTTCAATATCCACCTGTGATGCGCTAACCGTAACCTTCGTACCTTTATCTGTGCGTTCACGCACGCCCCCCAGCAGCAGGCTGTCTGCATTAAGATTACTCAGATTTGCAACGCGTAATTCAATGCCACCAGCGTTATCCTTCACATTTACCACTCGCAGATGATCACCGGCTATATTGACCTGAGAACCACGCCCACCTGGGCCGATATCTGAGCGCACGGCTCCTGCCAGATCAAGGTTCTGACCTGCCAGAATATCCAGACTGCCGGCATCGGCAGGTAAAGTGGGTAATGGCATATTATTGCGAAGCGCTTCAGCGGTGAAGAAATCAGTTGCTGTGGTTTCACTGTATTCAGATTTCAGGCGTACCTGATCACCTGTTTCAATTAGATAGGCAGAATAGCGATCATCCTGAAATGACGTGCCTGCAACCGCCATCTGGCCTGCCACTATGGGTGTGCCATCAGGACGGGTAAAACGCTGTTGAGAATAAATTGTACTTTTTTGAGGTGTAATCAAATACGCGCCGGGCATCAGGGCATAACGCGCCGGTAAAACGGTGTAATCACCCTCTGGAAGCAGATTGCTGGCCTGAAGATGAACCTGCTTGCCAACGTCAATACCCGCGCCCTGCCAGCTAAAATGATCAAAAGGTGCGTAGTCTGAAAATCCTGGAATAACCGCAAATGCACCTTCAGCATTTTCAGGCAACAGATTATCCACCGAACCGCCTATGCCGGGCAGAAACTCCCACGCATAAAGATCACCACCACCACTGATATCAACAATAGAGCCTTCGGCATAGCTTATGTCATCTGCCTGCAACACAACGCGTCGATCCGGCACTGAGCTTATAAAATTATTAATATCATTGACATTAACAGGATAAATCCAGCTTTCTTCTCTATACAGACGGCCCAGTGGAATCAGTTGATTCTCGGCAGATGTCGAAGTGATACTGCCGGGCTCCAGTATTATTTCATCCGCATTTAGTAGAATGCTGCCAAAAGGTGCTTTTAGAATGCCCGCCTGTTGTATGACGGGCGCATTGAGCGTTAACTGGCTGCCTGCCGATAACACAGCTGAACCACCCTTACCCGCATTAATGCGTAAAACACCATTGGGATTAGCGCTCACTGACAGATCAAACTGGCTCATTGTTGTGGCATAAACCTGATTTGCAGTAAGACTCAGATCACCTCTGGTTGTCAGTGATCCCGTTAACCGCTGATCCAGATTAAGATTATTATGCCGCTGGCCTCGTAGCCTGATATCACCATTACTGCTTAGAGATACATTCTTAAATCCCTGAATAACCGACTCACTCACGATATCAAGTAAGCCCGTATCAGCACCCCGCCCTGCACTAAGATTAAGTCGTGCATTGCCAGCTGAAGCTTCAACACCCACCATGGCCGCAGATTCAATACCACGTAAAAGGTCTGAACCAAGCAGAAGATAAGGTGCATTTAAATTTACGCTATCACCAATATCACCATTTCCTCTGATTAGCGATGATAGAAGCTGTATTTCTTTGCCCAGCGTAAGATCAATATTGTTATGAAATTCTATTCGACCTATATCAACACCAACCTGATTTGATTTTGCATTCGTTCTTAAAATCAGACTATCAAAACCAGCGTCTGTAATTTTATCTGCACTTAGCCATGCTTCACCAATAAAACTGTCATCAATTTTTTCACCTGGATTCAGAACAGTTAATAACTTATTTTCAGGCACCTGCCCCTGCACTATATGAATAACTCGAGACTCTGTGGTTCTCGCCGGGTCAGCAAAATCACCATCCGAATCTTTTCGATTTTCCGGTGTCAGGCTGATTGCCAGCCTGCCACCCTGAGCACCAGAAACAGCAGCCGCATGTCCATTAAGTGAGCCCATTAAGTGAACACCTTCTGCCGCAGTAACATCCAGCGTTCCAGCATCGGATGCCATACTTGTGGCGCTATATTCAAGCACGGCATTGCCTGTCATTCTGCTGGGGTAATCAATCTCAAATAACTGACCTGAAACATTTAGAGCGCTTGCTCTGTCCTGAATAACATAACCACTGTTTGCCGTGATCTTAATTGACCCTGAGTCTAAAATAGTACCCATGAGTAATCCCAGATCATTAATCGGATCTCGAATGAATGTGCCACTCACATCAATATTGCCAGCTATCCAGATTGCCTGATCCGCAAGATAAGCAGGTAAGGATGCTTCGGCTAATAATGCAATATTTACATCCCCACCGGGCGCTCTGATATCACCATTCATAAATAAATTTCTAACAGCTGATAGATTTAAATCAGCACCGGGATCAAGTTGAATATTGGCTCCTGATTCTATATTTAAACCACTGCCATACAGTGCAGATAAACCTGTCAGACCACTACCACTCTGGTCAGCCAGCAGATTCAGTGATGTTGCAGGGCGTAGGTATTCTTCGGCAAACTGCTCTATCCGAGTCAGCGAATTCAGACTGGCACTGCTTTCTCTTAGATTAAAACCGGGGTTAAGAACCAGAGAATCAACTTTCGGGTATATCACTGCATCTGAGCGAACGATTAAATCATCCAGATTTGATTTGATCGTGTACTGGGTAAAACCATTTGATGAGAAAAAGCCCGAGGTAAGTTGCAGTTCACCCGCTTCAGCTGGCTGCTTAAATTTATCTGCTATGCGAACACGGTTAGCCATAATATTTAATGCACCACCTTTACCCGCAGCATAGGCATGCATAGCACCCTTTAATCTAAACTCAGGTATATCAGACTCATTCTGTATATCCGTGCTAACGGCTATAGTTATTTTGCCGCCATCACCAACCTGTAGATCACCATTAGATTGCAGCCAACCACCACCATCAGCAGCCAGTTCACTGTTTTCAGTGAGTATCAGGTCTGCATTATTTTTAGCACTTAGTTTTATGCTTCCGCCAGCCAGATCAAGCGCTCGACCCGGATCAAAAGAACTGAGTTGTGGATTATCATTTGTCCAGCTACCACCAACATCAACCCGGCCATTCACTTTCAGCACGCCTGATAGACTCACAGGAAGTTCTCGAAATGGTGAGACTTTTAGCGCGACATCGCCTGAGCTTATGCTTATGTCTCCCTCTAGCATTATATTTCGTGCCATGGCGCTGAAGCTGCCCTGTGATGCCAGTTTAATCTGTGCATCTTTGGCAATGGTTATATCACCGTTTGATGTGCTGAGCGAAACATGACTCACACCGCTATTTAATAAATCATCATCAAGTTCCAGCGTCCAGAGACCATCACCGCTACTAAGGTAGTTATCAATCTGCCCCTGCTCTATATCTGCCTGCGTTCTTTGGGCAACAATATCAATTGACTGTGTTGCCGCCAGCTTACCGGCTACAACGGCTCCGCCCAGAGTTAATCTGAAATCACCCCCCGAATAACGATTAGCGGCCAGACGCTGAAGAGGATCACCAACCGTTCCAGCGATAAGAACATCATTTACATTTGCCGCAACCGCATGCCCCATAATATTAAAAAGGCCACCACTCTGACCCTGGGTATAGGTATCATAAAATTGTGTATTCCCCCCCCCGGAAACACGCCAGCTTTGACTTTGCCCCCAACGGCTGGAGCTGACAGATGATGTACCATAAACCCCCTTATAAACATTAAGAGGATCAGCATCATTAACATCAATCACGTTATTATTAATATCCACTAACTGACTGGTAGTGACATAGCCTTCATTAAACGTCACTGAACCTGCCGCAATATTAATTTGAGATTTTTCATTTAAAGCAACACTGCCCTGCGAAATAAGCTGTATATTCCCGCCATTAGATAAACGCTCAGAAACATCTCGTCTAATCTCTGAATTAAGCAGGTCGGTTATATCACCCAGTGCTGTACCAAACCGTGTATCAACCAGAATACGTTCATTCCTCAACTCACCTTCACGTTGCAGGGGAGCATCACGCAGGAAATTACCCGTTAGCTGTACTTCAAGTTGATTACGTTCCATTGCAAGCTGATTATCTGTTGTGCCAGATACATCGATAACGCTGCCTTTCTGCAGAGTAATACTGGCTTTGGCAGGTGTGCGTAAATTTCCTGTATCACCTGATATTTGAATGGCCGTATCTGATGGATTTATCACAGCATGAAGTATGACCTGGCCATTTTCTGCAACAATGGATGAATCCTGTTTTAGTTCAATCATCCTGCCTGTAATTTCAACAGACGATTTTTTTTGCAACTGCGCATCGGGCACTAAAACAGCTTCTGTTGTATCGGGCCGTACTCTAATCTGACTGTTTTTACCCAGCTGGACATCTCCCGCCTCAGTGGCAACAGCATATTTTTTTAATCGTCTGGTAGTCTCTATTTCTGTTAGATTAATACCCAGACTGAGTTCACTAAAGTTTGATAGACCTGTAGATTCCTTAAGCTCTTTTTGCATTGAATTATCAACAACAGACTGATCCTGAAAACTCACGTTGTGACGCGCAAGCAATCTTATCGATCCATTTTCAGTCACTGAAGTGGTCGCCTCCAGAACACCATCCTGCTTAATAGCAAGACCTGCCAGAGTAATATTGCCACGCTCACCTAAAATGCGTCCTGCAACTCCATTGGTAATATTGCCATTATTTACAGTATCTGAAATATCGACTTCAACAAGAAAACCACGCAGAGCAGGATCAAGTGATGGTGTTAAATACACGCGATCATCACTGGCAGCCAGAATAGTCTGGCCACTGCGAGTATGTATATCTCCCTGATTAAAAATATTGGCTGCAAATATAAACACATTGCCACCATCCTGCGTTTCAATTAATGCACCCGACTGAATCTCAATATCACGATTCAAACCATCACTGAGAAAAGCAGGCTGTTGGCTATTAATAAAACTGGCTATATTAAATGTGCCATCATTTATGCTGGCAAACAAAGACTCTTCTGACATATTAAAATTAAGCGTAGATGCCAGTAACGAATTAACATTAAAAACTGAATTAGGGCCAAATAAAAACCCATTTTCATTTAAAAGATAAAGACGACCATTGGCTTCAATGCGACCATCAATAACAGACTGGTTACCACCAACAATACGGTTAATAGAAATATGATTTTCACTCGGCATAATATATTGCAGAGACTGCCCCTGAGCAAGACCATAGCTATCCCACTCCAGATAGGAACGCGCATTGGCAGTATTAATTACCGCACGATCTGCATTATTAGTGAAACCATTTACATTAATCCAGCGATTACTTATTCCCGTTTCAGTATTCACTACACCTGCAGGTCTTAAGCCTTCTATTGCATTAACCTGAGCCGTGCCTGTAATAAACACCAATGTCGCCACAGATAAAATTTTACAGGATTTAATAAATGTAAGACTAAATGGAAAGTTATTCATAAAGGCCGTTCTTCATATTGGTTATTTTGTATATTTTTTTCTGAAGCTGAGTGTTAGTTCATAAGCCATGTTTTACATGAACACACTTATTCAGAGCTTTGAAATTTTTACATGGATATATGACAATTGAATAACATTTATATGACAGATACACAGGGGACAATCACTATATTTCAGCTAAAATCTGTACAGAAATAATTAAGATTTATGCATAAAAATAAATTATAAAAAACAGGAAAAGACCTTTGCACAAACTCAACGACTATGGACTGAAAGTCCATAGCTTGCTACTGAGGACTAAAAGCCCTCTCTTAAATATAATACACTTCCACTTTAGAAAACCACTCTAAATTTTAATTAATCTGTAGCGTGGATCAAACATAGCGGGTCCACCGGTTTTGCTAATTCCTGTGGATCCGCTACGCTTGATCCACCCTACTTAACCAGAGTGTCCCTAGCTTACTGGAACAATAAAATTATACCGGCTTTATCGTCACTCCTGCTCAAAAGCATACCAAAATGACAAAAAAATATTTCATGCAAAGCTCTCAGGGAAAAATATTTTTTAGAATATTTTCTAAAAAAATTAGAATTTTGCAGATACACTAAAGTGCAATAAGGGGTTACTAGAAAGATTATCCTGCCCCAGACCCTTCTGTGCTTTTGCATAATAAAGACTCAGGTTTAGATTTTTTTTTGCCGCCATACCAAAGCCAACTCCCGTTCCAAGCAATTCATAACTGTCCTGAATATTGCCAGATGAATCGGTAGCAATCGAGTCATGAACATAAAGATTTGAAGCATCAACATAGACACTAAAAAATAAATTCTTTAGCCAGGATTTTTTTAATACAGGTCTATAATAAAGCTCAATATTACCAATATAGCCATAGTCACCTAATGCAACTGACTCTGTATATCCACGGACACTTGCTACACCACCTGCACTCAATTGCTCATTACTTATAAGTGCCGACCCCGTATACTGACCTTTTAACGAATAATCTAAATACCAGTCTTTTGCCAAATTATGCTCATGCATAAGGCCAGCAGTAATATAAAAATAATTAGAACCCGCAGCAAACCGCTTAAAATCAAATTCTTCATCTTTATTATTTAAACCACGAATACCAAAATTTGTAGAAAAATTATAATTGCTCAGACGGGTAGCTTTTTTTAATGACACATTATAACTTATTGTAAAGCCCACATAATCTATGGGTATAGGTACTTGCTGCTGATCACCTGCATTAGTAATAGTGACAAGTTCTTCAAATGATTTATAGTCCGCACCAAAAACCAGCACATGATTATTACCCTGTCTGCTTTGCAAAGAATGTACGCTGCGTAAACCCAGAGTTTTACCCGTACCCTGAACAAGAATGTCATCACTATCTGATGCAAAACCAACTCGGCTATCAGAATCCATTGCAAATATTGCAAGTTTTGACCGTCGCCCTGTTGGCAAACTATATGACATACTCCATGTTGATACTTCATCAGTATTTTCAGGTGAAGTCATATAGGACAGTGACATGGCATGATGCTTCTGCCACAAGTTTTCATACCCTGCACTGATAGTGGCACGTGTTTCTGTGGTTAATGAACTGTAACGATTATTGGTTTCCACAAAAGCCCATACAGGCAACCGATCCTTTACTTTCATTTCCATTTCCATAGTACCAGGATTTCTACCGGGACGAATAATTGGTGTAATACTTAAATAAGAATTTTTTCTATTCAAATTATCAATTTCTTCTCTTACCAGTTTCATATTCAGTGGATAGCCTGGAGCCAATGAAGGTAATTCTTTTTTCATTTCACGACGAGAAAAATACTGGTTACCGGATATTTTTGTTCGATCTATTTTTCCTTCAATAACCTGTAGCTTAACAATGCCGCCAACAACATTCTGCTCAGGAATTTTTACAACAACAATTGGATAATCATATTGCTTATAAATATTTTGCAGATGATCACGAGCCTGCTCAACTGTTTTTAGATTTTTTCCTGGCCCAAGATAAGGCGTAACCGCATTCTGAATTAAACTTTTATCAATCAGGGTATTTCCATCAATAACATATTCCCAAATATCAAAAGTATTAATTCGCCTGCCTTCAGCAAACGCATTTGAATAAATTACTGATAACAGAATAATAATTATTTGAAGGGTTTTAGAATAAAATTTAATCATATTTAGGAAATATCTTATTGTCATAAACAGATAATGTTCTACAACAAAATATTTAATGGAACAAAATCTGAAGTGGCATAAGTCTAGCCATATTTCATTTCATTTTTATGAAAAGTATTGTTAAATTTCTAATCAAAAAATAACAGAAAAACACAAAATATAAAAACAAAACAGCCAGCCCAAATGGGCTGGCTGTTTGTGACATTGCATCACTTAGCTATGAACTATTAGTTCATGAATGCAGGTGCAGCTGGATCAAATGCTGGAACCATGCAATTATCAATATTGCCACCCGTTGAAGTATGCGAGAAAGCAGTAACAGGGTTACCGATCAGATCTATATTACCATTTGCATCTGTAATAGAGTGACCATTGCGACTTACAGCCAGGTAACCACCTTGCCATGTATTGCCCGCATCACCATGAACAAACTTGGTATTCAGACCCGCCAGAGTTGCTGGAGAACCACCACTTGCAACAATAGTATCAATCAAAGACTGTTGTTGAGCAGTTGGAACCTGAGCAGTCGTTGCATTAGTTGCCCACTGATAAGTAATTTCAACCCAGTCCCAGTACTTACCAGATGCTGCATTTTCAAGCGTAGGCGCAAGACCATCGATCTTAACAAACTTGAAGCTGGCATCTTTCTTTTCAGTTGACTGAATGCCAACAGCCCATAGTTTAGTCGCAGGACCTACACGAGTAGGAACACCTGTTTCACTTGGTGGGAAAGCAGGTGAAAGCGTACCATCTGCTTCAATAGAACCGTTATGACCTGTCTGGTTAGTACGGAACTCAAAGTCCTGTAAACATTCAGTCATATTGCCAGAACCTGAGTTCTGAGCAATAACGGGACCAGTCTGAGAACCTGTAGCACGTGCTGTTAATGCATTTGCTGTACATGGTGAATGCAGGAACTTAACCTGATTCTGTGTTTGAGTACCAGAAGTTGGCACACGACGACAAACAGTAACAGGGTTCTGATCAGCAGCATAGCTAGTACCCGCAGCAAATGAGAACAGGTCTGTTATTACACCTGTAGCCGCAGGAGTTACCTTAACCTGTGACCAGTTAGTAACATTACCCGCCATGATATTGGCAACTAGCTCTTTACCCATAGTTGGCATACAGGCTTCTGTGTAATCACCAATTGTACATGTGGCATCAATTTCACCTTCCGCAATTTGAGCTGCCTGAAGTGCCTGATATAAAGAATCCGTTACAGGAACACCAAATACCAGTGCAGCCGCTGATTTTGAAACAAGACCGACATTTGAAGCATTCGTTGGGCTAAAGTTAGCAAATAATTCTGGATTAACATCAGAAACACCGACAACAGCCAGGTTATCAACAAATGTGGATGTACAGTCATATTCAGCAAAACCAATGCCTGGTGTTGCATTAACAACAGAACATTCAGCTGAACTAACAGGCATATACTGGTTAGGCTTTGAATTAGCATTAATGTTTTGATCAACGATTGTATTAACACCCATACCTGAACCACCTGCAGACTGCTTGCGGAATTTAACACGTGCATCTGCAATATTGGCAGGAACCTGTGCCGCATCCAGAATACAGCTATAAACCGATTGAGCTTTACCTGGCGCATTCAGCTTGCTAGTACCTGAATTACGATACATATCAAGAGAGGAATCTCCTACAGCACGTGTACCCGCAACAACTTCAGGGTCGCCCGTAACATAGCTACGACACAGGCTACCAAGTAATATACGAATGCCTTTGTCCTGTGCGCTTGCACCTGACATATGCATGGTGAAATCTATCAGGCCATTTGCTACAGTCGCATCAGCTGGAAGGGCCTGAACACTTGTGCTCATACCCGCACTTAACAACGCAGCTGAAACTGCAAAAGTAATTTTCTTTAACATTGTAATTTTCCCATATTTAATAAAAATCTATTTTAAAAACGGACACCCTGAAAATGCAGGGCATCCATAAATAACTAGGCCTGCAATTTCTTACGACGAGCTATTCCAACAAGTCCTACCAGACCTGAACCAAATAACCATAGAGCGGCAGGTACAGGTACAGCTGAAACAGGCGTATAAGTTAATTGACCATTAGTAGTCAGTGAGAAGTTACCTAATTGTGAAAGAGTATCGCCGTCCTCTGCCCAACCAGTGTGATTAGTCTGGTTAAAGAAAAAACCAATGTCACCACCATCAACCATGCCTTCCATGTCATATATAAAATCAACATTGCCCCATAAATTTGCAGGGTTATTGAAATACGCATTATCACCAACAGTTACAAATGAAGAACCATCAGTACCACCATCATTATCAGCAATATTTAAACGGCTAGCCATTGAATCATAATAAGCAACCAGAGGACTTATTACGGCAAGAATAGGCGCTTGAACCAGCAATTGGTCGCCATCAACAGCCGTTGACATTGCACCTGTTGCACCGTTCACGTAACCAGTGTAACTACTGTTCCAGACAACACCACCAACACCACCTGTTACCGCAAATTTAAGGCCAGATGTTGCACCTGCAGTCACGCTAGTCCAGTTAGCATCAGCAGACAGATCACGAGTAAAACCTGCAGCATCGCCTGAAAGATTGTTTACATTATTAATTGGAAGCATATCAGTGAACAATACATCCAGATCAAGTCCGTAAGAAGATTCAGCAGCTGGATTCCATACAGTTAGAAATAATTCACCACCCTGGCCGTCGAAACCTGAAGCCTGAATAGCTGCATTTGCAGATCCCGAAGCAGCCAGTGCTATTACAGCAACTAAAGTTTTAATTTTCATTTTAATTCCTCAAAATTTTCTTCATTTAAATTAATATCAGTTTTAATATCGAATCACCAACCAGAGCTACGTTATAATCTCTGACTAATATCCCTAAATGTGCATCCCTGCATAAAACTTCCCTTTTTGTCGAAACAACTAGAGTTTGCCCTTAAGGCGGAAGAGATTTTCAAGGATTTTCATGTCAGATTTGTTATTGTTAAATTAAATATGTTTTAAACTTTTATGTATGAAACTTTACAGGTAAGATCTTTTTTTATGACACATTCAGAGGAATAACCGATTATTGTCATAAATATTTAATGAATGCTTAATTATTAAAACTGAAACACACTCATTCTAAAAATAAATAACATTGAGAGAGCTTTGCACGAGATACAGATTATAAAAAAACTAACCACATTTTTGTCATTCCTGCGTGCTTTTAGCAGGAATCTAGTGACCTTAAAGCTTTAGGGGCACTGGACTCCGGCTCAAAAGCATACCGGGATGACGGGATTTATTTCATGCAAAGGTCTCATTGAATTATTTCAGCTTAATAAATAAAAAATATTTTCTAATAAACCAGTGACTTTAATATGTCTAAAAACTTAAATTCAATCCTTATTACAGGCTGCTCCACTGGAATCGGCTATTGCGTGGCATTAGGACTTAAACAACGTGGTTATCGCGTTTTTGCCAGTGCTCGAAAAATAAAAGATGTAGAAAAATTACAACAGATGGGGCTTGAAAGTATTCAATTAGATCTTGAAGACTCCGACTCTATTAACAATGCAGTAGATAAAATATTAAAAAAAACAAATGGCCAGCTGGATGCACTATTTAATAACGGCGCATATGGACTGGCAGGTGCGGTAGAAGATCTATCTCGGGATGCATTGCGCGTGCAGTTTGAAACCAATGTATTTGGCTGGATAGAACTAACCAACCATATTATTCCTGTTATGCGTAAACAGGGGCATGGTCGCATTATTCAAAACAGTTCAGTGCTCGGCTTTGCCGCCATGCCTTATCGTGGTGCTTATAATGCCAGCAAATTTGCCATTGAAGGTATTACCGATACATTACGACAGGAACTCACGGGTACAAATATTCAGATTAGTTTAATTGAGCCGGGGCCCATTATCAGCCAGTTTAGAGCCAATGCATTTAAAGCTTTTGATAAATTTATTGATGCTGAAAACAGCGTGCATAAAGAGCAATATAAATCGATGATTAATCGTTTAAATAAAGAAGGCCCGGCTGCACCTTTTACTTTAGGCCCGGAAGCCGTGCTTGAAAAAGTCATTCATGCTTTAGAATCCAGACAGGCAAAGGTTCGTTATTACGTGACGTTTCCTACTTATTTATTTGCTTATTTAAAGCGTATTTTAAGTTCTAAAATGATGGATCGAATTTTGATAAAAGCAGGCGGTGGCGGAAAAAGATAAAAAGCCTATGATAATAGAAGTGGTATGCACAAAAAAATCACCTTAAAAAAACACACATCTATTTACCTGATAGTTACAGGCTAATAGAAACAGGAAAACGTAACACCATGACAGATACTGGCCAGAAAGATTCAAATCAGAATAAGCCAGAAGAACCTGTGAATGGTAATTTCAATATTAATGTATCTAATGATCGACTCGCCGTTTATTTAAAAGACCTCTCTCCCCCACGCAATGGAGGCAAAGCCGTAACTATCAAACAGGTAATGGCTAAATTAAAACAGCAAAGAATCACTTTCGGTATCGATAAGAATAAAATTAAAACCATTCTTTCTTCCTCAACAACAGATGCCTCAAATGAGGAATTGTGCATTGCAAAAGGCACAGCCTCTATTGATGGTAAGGACGCAGATCTTAGCTGGCATATTTCAGAACGCCACCTGCGAAAAAATTGTGCCGTAATTTTACCTGACGAAATTATCGCTACCTATCAGGAAGCAAGCAGAGGCATCCCTGGCAAAACGGTTTATGGAAAAGATATAAGTGTAAACCACGGAGAAAAGAAGCCGCTATTTATAGGTACAGGTATTAAGACAAACAGGACAGAAATTGGTGATGAATATCAGGCCACTAATCTTGGTCTTGTTACACGCTCACTGGAAGAACATTCAGAGTGCATTCAGGTTGATAGTTTGCTCCAGATAACCTCTGATAATATGACAGCCTATATGGATATTTATGCACAAAGCGCAAGCGAACAGGAAATTACCTGTGAAGATATAATGGCTGAACTTTCAAATAAAGGCATTACTTACGGCGTTGATAAAGACATTATTCAATTGTCTTTAAAAAAAGCGCTCAATCTATCCAGTGACAAACCTGTTGCCTGTATCGAACAGGTAGCAATAGCCCATGGCACTGAAGCTCAACCAGGTAAAGATGCTTCTCTGATTGTTAGCCAGGATCAAAATGTTGTAGGTGCTGAACTCTCTAATGGTTTTATTGATTTTCATGAGCTTGGTTATCCATGGAATGTAAACAAGGGTGACAGAATTGGATATCTTCTGGATATCAAACCCGCACATGAAGGTATGACTATTACTGGATCAATTATTAAAGTTAAGAAACCAAAAGATATTAAGGTCAAATTTGATGGTGTACATAAAGATGATAATGGCCGCTTATTTGCAGATTTAGATGGTGCTTTAATTATAAATAGTAATAGTCTGGCAATTGTTGATTTGTTAGCTGTTAATAGCGACATAAATTTTAAAACCGGAAATGTTCACAGCAAAATTCCTGTGCATGTAAAGGGGCATGTTAAACCTGGCTTTATTCTTGAGAGCGATAAAGAAGTTATTATTGAACATAATATCGAAGATGCTAGCGTACGATCTGGAAGCAGCATTATGATCAAAGGGGGGATTCGAGGCATGAAAAGCAGAGTTTATTCTCCATCTGACATTAGAGTGGGTTTTGTTGAAAACGCATCAATCTATGTAAATGATAGTCTCACTGTAAATGGCAGCATTATAAATAGCATTGTCGCTTCCAATGGTGCGGTAATGGTTGGCAATAAAAAAGCTAAGCATAGTATGATTGTAGGAGGCGAGCTAACAGTTGATAAATATCTTGAGGCCTCAGAATTAGGCTCAGAGTCTTATTTTAAAACAATAATTCGTCTGGGCATTGCTCAGGAAGAAAGGCGACAGATAATACTAATTGATAAGGAAATGGATGAAATACAAAGTAAGTTTCAGAAAATCGAACAGATTGAATATCGACACAAATTAACACCCGTTAAAGACACAAAAGATGTATTGTTCAAATTAGCTATAACCCGAAAAGCTTTACAAGGACAAATTGTAACATTAGAAGAAAAGAAAAATAAAATTATTGAACAACTAAAACAATCAGGCACGGCTAAAGCTGTAGTAAAAAAATGCGTTTATCCCGGCGTTATTGTATTTATTAATGATCGCTATTATAAAGTCCATAATAAACTTGGAGCAGGAAGCTTCATCTTTGATAAAGATGGAGATAGAGTTGTTTTTATAGCTGAATCACAAACAAAATAAAAAGTTCTTTAACCACAGAGGCACACAGAGAAAAATCTTATCTTATTTATTGTGTTTGCGTGTAGCGCAAACACAAAAATCTCTGTGTGCCTCTGTGCCCTATGTGGTTAAAGTTCTTGATCTTATGATCATTTTAAGCTGCTTCAATTTTTTTATCACTGTGCTTAAAAGTCAGTTGTTCACCATCCACATCCACCTCAATCACATCCCCAGATAAAAACTTACCTTCCAGCAATAACTGCGCAAGTGAGTTTTCAAGCGTTTGTTGAATAGCTCGTTTTAAAGGCCGCGCACCATAAACTGGATCAAAGCCTGCTTCACCCAGTTTATCTAACGCCGCCTCAGATAGATGCAAATCCATATCTTTATCCTGTAAACGCTGACGCAGGTATCCAATCTGAATTGTTGTAATTGCACGTATCTGTTCTCTGCCTAATGGATGGAACACAACACTTTCATCTACTCGATTAATAAATTCTGGTCTGAAGTGTTGCCCCACTACTTCCATAACCGCTGATTTCATTCCATCAAAATCTCCTTTTTCTGCAAACTCCTGAATATATTGTGAACCTAAATTTGAGGTCATAATAATAACTGTATTTTTGAAATCAACCGTTCGACCCTGACCATCGGTTAAGCGACCATCATCTAAAACCTGCAACAGCACATTAAACACATCAGGGTGTGCTTTTTCTATTTCATCCAGAAGAATAACGGAATAAGGCTTGCGTCTTACAGCTTCTGTTAAATAACCGCCTTCTTCATAACCTACATAGCCGGGAGGCGCACCAATTAATCTTGCAACAGAATGTTTTTCCATAAACTCAGACATATCAATACGCACTATGGCTTCTTCAGTATCAAATAAAAACTCTGCTAAAGCTTTGGTTAATTCTGTTTTACCCACACCGGTTGGACCAAGAAATAAAAACGAACCATTGGGCCGATCAGGATCAGATAAACCCGCACGTGATCGACGAATTGCATTGGATATCGCAGTAACAGCTTCATCCTGACCAACAACTCGTTGCGTTAAGCTCTTTTCCATTTGCAATAATTTATCTTTTTCACCTTCCATCATTTTTGCAACAGGAATACCTGTCCAGAGAGAAACTACTTCAGCAATTTCTTCTTCAGTTACACGATTACGCAGCAATTTCATTTCCTGCATTTCTGCCTGTGCTGCCATATCTAACTGTTTTTCCAGTTCTGGAATTCGCCCATATTGCAATTCAGACATGCGCGCTAAATCATTTGCACGGCGTGCCGTTTCAAATTCTAATCGAGCCTGTTCCAGTTGTTCTTTAATACTTGCTGTACCGTGTAGAGCCGCTTTTTCTGAAACCCAGATTTCATCCAGTTCGTTATATTCTTTTTCCAGCTTATCAATTTCAGTCTGTAATTTAGATAACCGATCCTGTGATGCTTTATCATCTTCTTTTGTTAAAGCTTCACGCTCAATTTTTAACTGGATCAGGCGACGCTCTAATCGATCCATTGTTTCTGGCTTGGAATCCATTTCCATACGAATACGACTTGCCGCTTCATCAACTAAATCGATAGCCTTATCGGGTAACTGACGATCTGTGATATAGCGATGAGAAAGTGTTGCCGCTGATACTATTGCAGGATCGGTAATATCAACACCATGATGCACTTCATAACGCTCTTTTAAACCACGAAGAATAGCAATGGTATCTTCAACGCTGGGTTCTTCTACCATTACTTTTTGAAAACGTCGCTCAAGCGCGGCATCTTTTTCAATATATTTTCGATATTCATCCAGAGTGGTTGCACCCACACAGTGTAATTCACCACGCGCCAGTGCAGGTTTTAACATATTGCCAGCATCCATAGCACCTTCGGCTTTTCCTGCGCCCACCATGGTATGTAATTCATCAATGAATAAAATAATTTGTCCTTCCTGTTTAGACAAATCATTGAGCACGGCTTTTAAACGTTCTTCAAATTCACCGCGGAATTTTGCGCCCGCAATAAGCGAGCCCATATCTAATGATAATAAACGTTTATTTTTTAAACCTTCGGGAACTTCGCCATTCACTATACGCTGTGCAAGTCCTTCAACAATGGCTGTTTTACCAACACCGGGTTCACCCATTAATACAGGATTATTTTTAGTTCTACGCTGCAATACCTGAATGGTTCTGCGAATTTCTTCATCTCGCCCAATAACAGGATCTAATTTTCCCTGCTCTGCACGTTCGGTTAAATCAATGGTATATTTTTCCAGTGCCTGACGTTGGTCTTCTGCATTAGGATCATTAACTTTCTGTCCGCCGCGAATTTTTTCTATGGCTTCTTCAAGTTTATTTTTTTCTGCACCAAACTCACGTAATAACTCACCTGTTCTACTTTTATCATCCACACAGGCAAGAATAAAAATCTCACTGGATAAGTAA
>CAZFUY010000046.1:0-1472 GCA_964522445.1 uncultured Thiotrichaceae bacterium
AGTGATGCAGATCTCTCAAGTTTTGGCGGGCTATACTCTTGGAGGTGCTGACTTATTACGTCGTGCCATGGGTAAGAAAAAAGCTGAAGTTATGGCCGAGCAGCGTTCAGTATTTAAAGAAGGCGCGATTAATAATGGTATAGATCCCGGTCTGGCAATGAAGATCTTTGATCTGGTGGAAAAATTTGCAGGTTATGGTTTTAACAAATCTCACTCGGCTGCTTATGCCTTATTGTCTTATCAGACGTGCTGGCTAAAAGCGCATTACCCTGCGGAGTTTATGGCAGCTGTACTTTCTGCTGATATGGATAATACTGATAAAGTGGTAACGCTTGTTGAAGATTGTCATCGCATGAATTTAGATGTGTTAACGCCTGATATTAACCGTTCAATATATAAATTTAGTGTGCCAGAAGATGGTCAGGTTTTATTTGGTTTAGGCGCTATAAAAGGCGTGGGTGAAGCGGCTTTAGATGGCATTATAGAAGAGCGTAATAATAACGGTACTTTTAAAGATCTGTATGATTTCTGTCGTCGTATCGATGGCAGAAAAGTAAACAAGCGAGTCATGGAAGCGCTCATTAAATCAGGCACTATGGATAAGCTGGGGCCAAACCGAGCAAGCTTAATGGCGCGATTGCAGGATGCGATTCAGGCCGCTGATCAATACCAGCAAAATGCCAGAGTAGGGCAGGATGATTTGTTCGGTTCATCGACAGACGATGACAGTATTGCGCCAGTTGATGAAATTACTGTGCCCGAATGGGAAGAAGAACAGCGTCTTACATTAGAAAAAGAAACGTTGGGATTGTATCTCACCGGCCATCCTATAGAACGCTATGAACAGGAGCTTAGAAAATTTACCACTTGCCCATTGGGCTCTCTTGCCGATGTTGTCGCACCGGCTGAAGCTGGTGGCGGTGGTTATATGGCGCGACGCAATGGTAAAGAATATAAGCTGGCTGGACTGATGATTGGCATTCGTGTGCGTCGAACTAAAACGGGTGGAAAGATTGTTTCTGCAGTGCTGGATGATAAAACGGCTCGAGTTGAAGTACGCATATACGAAGAGCAGTTTGAAAAATATGGCTATCTTCTAAATAAAGATAAACTTATTATTGTTGAAGGTGGCGTGGTTTATGACGATTACTTTGGTGGTTATCGTATAACGGCAAAAACAATTTATGACATTACAGAAGCAAGACAAAGATTTGCCAAACGTATTGAAATAAAAGTAAATGAAAAGCAGGCAGCCAATGGGTTTTTGCATGAATTAAATACTGTGTTGCAACCGTTTCGTGAAGGTAATTGTCCAGTATGGATTAATTATAAAAAACAGCATGTTTATGTCACGCTTTCATTGGGCGATGACTGGCATGTTCAGCCCAGTGATGAATTATTAAATCGATTAAGTAAACTTGCGGGTGAAGATGAAGTGGGTGTTGTGTATTAATATTTGTAAGTTTGATTTT
>CAZFUY010000046.1:1572-22457 GCA_964522445.1 uncultured Thiotrichaceae bacterium
ACTTTTCTTAAGCGACTAATTATAACCAGTTTGTAACAGTTGCTAATTATCAGATGAAATGGGAGATTCTGAATGATTCAATCTTTAAATACAATATTGGGTTGGCCCGGCTCGTTTGTATTGCGAAGACTGTCCTATTTAGTTGATCTTGTAACTTTTATTCTCATTGCTTTAAAAGACTGGTTTAAATATATACGCATATTTGATCGCCAGAGTTACCGTCCCTTAGTTACACAAATTATTTTTACCGGCATAGATGCTTTGCCGACAATAATATTTCTAGGTGTCGTCACAGGTTTTATTTTTACTTACAGGCTTATTGCTTTATTTGATTCCATTGGCGATACCGTAACTATTCTAAATTATGCTATTGGTCTGGAATTAGGTCCTATGATTTCGGCTATTATTTTAATTAGTCGAACGGGGTCAGCTATTACAGTTGATTTAGGTAATATGAAGTTACATAAAGAAATACAGGCACTGGAACTGATGGGAATAGATATTAATAATTACCTTGTTGCTCCACGTATATTAGGTGCGACTATCTCGCAGTTATCTATAGCTGTTTTCTTTACATTAGTCACTATGTCGACTGGAATTCTGTTAAGTGGTTTATTATTATCACCAACTTATTTTAAATATTTTTTTGAATTAGCTGTTGGTCTTGATTCTATGGTATTACCAGTGTTTATTTTTAAAAATATATTATTTGGTTTATTTATAGGTGCAATTTCATGCTATCACGGCCTGAGTGTAAGAGAATCTGCAACTGAAGTACCTCAACAAACACAGCAAGCTATTGTAAATAGTCTTTTAATGCTCTTTATGGTGGATGCTGTTTTTGCATTATTAATGATCTGATATGAAAGATATTCTTATACAGGCAAAAGGCGTTAGACCGTATATTGAAGGTGGTCAGTCTTTCCCTGCTATAGATTTAAATATATTTTCATCTTCTATTATCAGTATTATTGGTCCTGTATCAGCAGGAAAAAACACCTGGTTAAAAACTCTTGCAGGTATGCTGGAACTTGAAATGGGTGAGTTGATTTTACTGGGTCATAATATGGCAGACATGAAAAGGGATGACTGGTTAAGTATACGAAAAGACATCGCTTATGTTGGTGTTGATACATCTCTGTTGTCTGTATTAAGTGTTATGGAAAATATATTGCTGCCTGCTTCTTATCATAAGTTGGCAGGTCGAAGCGAATTAATTGAACGTGCCAGTATTATGTTGCTGGAGATTGGTTTTAATGATGATTCAGCCTTTAGTCAGTTGCCAGCCTATATTAATTTAACGCAGCGTTATTATGCTATGCTGGTACGTGCGTTTATGCTGAATCCTAAAGTTATATTTATTGATGATATGTTCTCTCAGTTGGGTGCTACAGCATCAGAAAATATAAATCATTTTTTGCAAAAAAGAATAGAAGAAAATGGTTTGGCAGTAATTCAGAATACACGTGATATGAGGCACGCTATAAAGTCTTCAACAGAAATACTATTTGTGTCACCTTCAAATATGCTGGTATTTAAAGACAGGGGAGATCTGTTTGGATCAGTAGAGGCTGATGTAGCAGATTACCTTAGCCGATACCATATTAATTAATAGAAAAAAGGAAACTATAATTAAGACACGTTCAACACATTATATACATAGAACAAGCTATAGTTTTCAGGAAAAAATTGTAGGTGTTTTTGTTTTATCTGCTGTTTGTATATTAATAGCCTTGTTGTTCTCGACTATAAAAAGTCAGAATATTTTTGAAGAGCATTTTGTTATTTACGGAAAGCTTGGTTCTGCTGAAGGTTTAAGTAAAGAAACAATAGTGCAGATATCAGGCATAGAAGTTGGCAAGGTTGCAGATATAGATATTACTGAAGAAAATGAAATTAAGTTAACAATGTTTATTTATGATCGTTATCACCGATTATTGCGTGAAGACTCAGAAATTAAGGTTAGTGGGCTTAATGCCGCCATTATAGGAAAGTCAATAATTGTAATTACTGCAGGCTCATATGAAAAGCCTCTTATTAAAGAGGGAGCTGTATTGCCCGTACAGAAAATGCATTCTATTGATGATGTTATAGTCAGAGCAAAATCTACCATTGAAATAATTAATATTATGATTAAAAATTTATCATTAATTGTTGAAGCTGTTCATCCTGAAGATATTAAAAAAACCATGTTCTCCTTTACAGAGATGGCGGCTAGCCTTGAAAAAATCACAAAGCGGGTAGAATCAGGAAAAGGAGTTGTTGGAGCTGCATTATACAATAATAAAATGGAAGAAGATTTGCGGAGTGGAATTTCAAATATAAAACAGGCAACAGAAGATCTAAAAAATATTATACAAACACTAGAAACTGATATGCAGCAAGTGCCAGGAGTCATTAATAACGTTGACTCAGTAATTAATCAGGCAGAGAAAACTATGCGGGAAACTCAGAAGACAATACAGGCAACACAAAGAATATGGCCTATTTCATCTGCTTTACCAGAAAAAGATACCAGTAATAAAATTGTTAGCCCAATGCCAGCAAATGATTAATCTTAAAAAAACATATTATTTATTTTTAATCAGTATATTTATATTGTCGTTATTTTCGTGCGCCTCTGTGCCGCAGGAAGAAAATCCATTCTGGATTGAAACGGCAGACATATTAACGGCTAATGGTATTGAGTACTATAATAATCAGCGGTTCTTTTTAGCAAAAAAAGAATTTCTTGAAGCTTTAAATGCTTATCAGCGATTTAATGATGTGCAGGGTATGGCTAAGACTCGATTAAATCTGACCAAGACATTAATTTCTTTAGGTGAAAATCCAGATCAGCATATTAATATGTTATATAAGTTAATTAATGAAAATAATCTTTCTGACCTTTTAATTTATGCTGATATTATGCATGTGTCAATTAATATAGATAATGGCCTGTATGATGAAGCGGAAAGTATTTTAAATAAATATATACATGAAACAAATTTACAGAAAGATGTTTTTATAGCGATTTTAATAAATAGACTTCGTGTGGCCTTCGTTAAAAATATTGCGATTAAACAATGGTTACAGGAATATGAATATTCAATTGATAAAGATAATAAACTTTATAGTGCAAGATTATTACGATTTAAAGCTCAATATGCGCATATAAATAATGAAAAAGAAAAGTCAGGTCAATTATTTAAACAGGCCTTAAATGAATATCGGCTATTAGCTAACTCGAAAGGTGTTTTTTTAACTCTAAAAGAATGGGGTGACAGTTTAATTGAACAAAAGGACTGGGATAATGCATATATTCACTTTAATAGTGCGCTAATTGTTGCACAGAGTATGGGTAATAAAAGTGATATTTTAGTTGTGCAGAAAAATTTATTAAAAATAGAGAAGCATCGTTAATCTTGATAAAATATTTAAATACTTAAATTATATGTTGTTAAGTGTTGATGTTTCAGGTAGGTATAATTCTTATCTTTGTTAGTATGGCTAAAAAAACAGGCTATCTACAAATAACTCTATCGGTGTTTAAACCAGCGTGTAATTGATAGATCTGCATTTTTTGAGTTAGCAATAAAAGTTGATGGTTTAAATGTGTGAATAGAACCATTACTGGCCTGTACTTTTGTGCTTGAGCCCATGTCTATTTTAACTATACCCCGGGTTCTTGGAATTACAGCGGCAACTTTAACCTGTTTGTAATCGGGTGGTACTACGCGTTTTTGAGAACTAAGTTTACTAATAATGCGCTCAAGATCAAGGCGGCGATTATATGATGCAATAAAATATATTTCTTCCACGCCTTTGTAATCATCCAGTCCATACCATTCTGTTCCGCCGGGAACCAGGTAGCTTTTATTTGCTCTTACAGGATTATATAAATTACTGCCAGGGTCAGGAAAAACAGATGCTACATAGCCTGTTGCATCTATACCTATAATGTAAATATAACAGTCACAGGAAGATTTAAAAGACAGTTTTATTTTGTCTCCTGCTTTTGGATTGCCCTGTACGCTATAAAGAATCTCACCATCTTCAATGGGGGTGGGTGGAGTCTCACCTTTCTCTGTCATACGTTGAGCAAGGATGTCTACATCAAGAGACATAGGTTGTTGCTGGTAACTTTGTTGCTCTGTGTTTTGATTAGCATAGTAGTCCTGTTGGTCATTATTGTCCTGATTAGAGTAGTCATTTTGCTGGCTGTTACTGCTTTGATCGATGTAGTCATTCTGCTGATTATCATATTGTTGATTTTCATAGTCCTGTTCAGTATTGTAATTCTGCTGGTTGTTTTCCTGGTCGTCATAATACCCCTGATTTTGAGACTTATCTGGTGAGCCAGCCTGTAGAGCAAATTCTTCACGCCTAACTTTTTTCTTTCTTTTAAATGCTTCCTTTGTATCAGCAGCCATGGCATATAACAACTCTTCAACCTGGTCACCATATTTTGGGGAATAGTTATGAGCAGCAGTAGAAACCAGGTTTTTTCCAAAGATTGTGGCAAAAGTTTCTAATGTGGTTCCAACAAGACAGGATGTCAGCATAGGTAACAATAAAATAATGCTAATTAAGGCAAAATATTTTTTTGTTATGGAAATTATAGAGGGTATGGTTATTTTTGAATTAGTCATAGTGTTTATATTTATTTTCTCAATACAGGGTGGTTGTTTTTTTTGAAAGTAGGAGTACTGTTAATTCCTCGTTTTTGCGATTTTTTGACAATAATATTTATTTGATCAGGCTGGATAATTATTTTTCTTTGGCCAGTATCAATCTGTAATCGATAAAATCCAGCGCCAGTCCTTGCTTTTCTTAAAGCATTCAAATAAATAATCTTTTTATTCTTAGAAGATTTTTTGTTGTATTTTATAGTTATATTTTTATCAATTTTTCCTTTTTTATTAATGGCGTAAATTGATTTTATTAAATGTAATCCTCGACCTTTAAGTGTAAGTTTCGCTGGTTTTCCAGAAGAAAATAAATATACCTTGTTTTTGTTCTCTATTACAATTGAATTTTGTTTTGAGGGTCTCAATGGTGTTTTTATTAGTGCCGTTTTTTTGTTTTTTATGTATACGTTTTTTCTTGCTGGTTTTAGGCGAGCCTGTTTCTTTAATCTGGGTGGCAAGGGGTGGGGGCTTTTTATTTTGTTCCCTGTAGTAACTGGTTTTTGTTGGCGGTTTGTAGTGATGTTTTTTGTGGCAGTGTAATTGTCATTATTATCTGAGGTGTAATTATCTTCATTATTTATATCACTATTATCCTCATAATATTTTTCAGTGTAATCTTCGTTTTCATTATTGTCATCGGTATAATAATTATTTATCTTACTATTGCCGCTATTGCTATTATCTGAAGTGTAATTACTTTCATAATTACTATTAGAGTTTTCCTCAATATAATCATCGTTGTTATCAGTATCACCGGCATAATAGTTGTCTGTATTACTGTTGTCTGAAGGGTAATTTCCTTCTTCATTATTCTCCCCAAGATCTTCTTCATAGTAATCTGACTCAGTATTGCTATCATCTGTATAATAATTATCATCATCAGAGTAATAAGATTCCTGAGTGGGTAGTTGTTTTCTCTGTTTTCGTTTTTGCATGCGATTTTCTAAACGGTCACCTGCTACTTTTGCCATTAGTTTTCCAAGCAGGGTAGCTGATTTTGATTTTTCTATTTTTTCTACGGGTTGCGAGTCGGAATAGTTATCGTATTGATCTTGTGAATTTTCCTGTTGATAGTTGTCATCCTGGTATTGCTCTTCATTTTCCTGATAGTCACTATTGTCCTGGTATTGCTCTTCATTATTATCCTGGTAGTTACTACTGTCCTGATATTGTTCTTCATCTTCCTGATTGTTCTGGTTTTTTGGTGCGTTTGTATAATTTCTTTTAGGTGTTGTAGTTTGTAGAGGTGTAAGCAGGACATCTTTTTTTATAAACTCATTATCATTCAAATAGAAACTGTCGAATGTATAGGTTTTATAATTTTCTGCGCTGATTTTTAGTGAATAAGAACCTGTGGGGCAATCAATGATAAATGCGCCATCATTTAGTGCTTCGATGGCGTTGCAGTTTTCTACAGCAATTGAGGCGTAGGGTACAGGTTTTCCTGTGATTTTATTACGAATCTGGCCATATATTGAACCTGCTGCAATAATGTTTCCTGAATAACAGAGAATAGCCAGACTAATAGCAATTAGTTTGGGCTGGAGTTTAATATGGCTAAGATAGAATCCCTTATACATCAAACCTTGTGCTCCTCAAGATATTTAATTATTTATTATTTTGAGTCATCTAATTAAAGCATTATATGTATTTTGATACAAATTTTTAAATAATACGTGTTACTTAAAACTATGATTTTCTGAAGGTTTGGTAATTAATAACAAACTAATACATCTGGTTTATTGATATACGTCATTAAAAGTTAGTTATCATTATTGTTGATGCGAGTATTATCAATATTTAATATGATATGAAAATAAGTTTTTATATCGTTATTCTTTAAAGTGTAATTTCAGTGAAACATCAACTTATGGTTAAGGGTAATATATTTATTAGTGAATATCGTTGAGTTAAATTAATAAAATAATTTTTAGGGAAAATAAAGTTATGAGTATTCAACATATATTATTAAGTGTTTGTAGTGTTTTTCTATTGGCCGTATCAGGAAGTGTGCATGCAGAGCTATACGCACGTTATAATTCATCAGGTAACTGTGATGCAAGAATGGGGGCAAATCTAAGTTCAGCAGGTGGATATCTGGCTAATGTTGGTCCTAACAAGAAGTCTCGTTTACGTGTTCAATGTGCTTTAAACTTACCGGCAAATATTCTGGATACCCGGAAAATAAGTACGGTGCGTATTAGTGTTCTTGATGGTAGTAACAAAGGGAAGGTAAAAGCACAAATTTGTGTAAAAAAATGGACTGATGAAAAAGTAAAATGCGGTTCGCTTAAAACAACTAATAAATCAGGCAGGGGCGCAATGTTTCTTGACCTTAAAATGCCTGGTGGTAATTATAATTCTGACTGGATTGTATTTGTTAGTGTTGATTTACCAAAGGCAAAAACAGGGCTTAATGGCATTGGTCATATGTCAGTGTACTTAATAGATCCCGTAGTTAGTAATCGTTCTGGAAGTTCAAATACCAGAAAAGTAAAACCTGTATCTGCAAATCGGGTATTAAAGCGCCTCCCATAAAATGTTTTTTTATTCCGTGTAAAGTTTTCTAAAATTAAGATTTTATGAATAAAATCTGTATAACTTATTTTATATTTTTCAGAGGCTATAAGTAATAATTTATGTTCTAAGGATGTGAAAATTGTTTTTTACTTTCCTAGTGTTTTAAAATGTAGAACCGATTCTGCATATAGTGTCTTTCCTTTGGTTATTTTATTATCTGCTTGAGGTTTTCCCATTTGAATGCGAACAATGCCGCGAGTGGCTATTATATTTTTTTCTGGATCATTTCCAGTTAAATATAAATCGCTGCTCATGTCGTATCTATATTCAGGCAATAATGGGCTAACTGAATCAGTTGAGGCAATGGCCTGTAATGCCTCTATGCCTAGAGGGGGGTTTATATCAAAGTCTCCCAGTTTTATCCATTTATGTACGTTGCTTTTATTTACGTGGTAAATAAAACGATTATTTCCTCGTTTGTTTGAGAGTTGCAGTAAATAACTGTGGCGTAAACCAGTTTTGGAAACATGACCAATAATGTAAAAATAGCCAGGGCTGGTCATTTTTATAAATAATGAACCTGTAGAGCCCGTTCGATAATATAGATTTTGGTTGCCCTGTTCTGTACGTATGTCTATTCTAAAGTTGTTGTATGGTTTCTTTATCTTGTTATAAGTATTTGTTGGCTGGGACTTCATGTCTATACGAACAATGCCGCGGTAAAGTTCTTCTGTTAGTTTGTTATCTATGGTATCTGCTTTAAGGGATGTGTTTTTGTCAGTGGTAAATAAAACGGATGCTGTTTTTAGTGTTCTGTGGTAAATATCCTGAAAATGATATATAAGCAATACTTTATTGTTCTTTATATAGAATTTACCTGTCAGACGGTTGTTAGCATGCATTATATTGGCGGTATAGCTTGATGTATTAATTGTATTTTGTAATATTTCTTTAATATTAATGCCTATATTATTTGTTTTTTTTTCTTTAGAAAATACAGGGGTAAAAATAAATAAGCTGGTTTCTTTTTTTAGCTTCAGTTCTCTTGATAATGATTTTAATGCGGCAGCCATTGAATTATGCTGTTTTAAAGTGTTAATTAATTCAATATGTAGATAATTTTCTATGTTTGATATTTTTCTTTCATTCTCATTGTGTGGATTTATTATAGTCTGGTAATGTTGTAGATCATTAATGCTGCCTAGTATGGTATTGATTGTTTTATGTTTTGTTAGCTCTTTTGGTAAAGACTTTATTTTAGATAATAATAATTTTATTTTCTTGTTAAGATTTGTAGATTCACTGTTTGCAGTTTTTATAAGCTTGTTTCTGTTGATTTTTGCCAGAGATAAAAAATTATCCCCCTGTTTTTTTGTTTCTATTGTTATATCTATTAGTGGTGGTAAATCTAGTGGCCTAATATGGCTGATATTATGAGAGTTTGATGGATAAAAAGGTATCTTATCTAACAGATTTATTTCCAGGTCATAAAGTGCAGTATTTAAAGATATCTTTTCTGATTCTGATATACCCTGTCCTGTAATTATTTCTGCCTGGACAGTCCAGCTATTTATTGTGAGTATTAGTCCTAGTATCAAGTTTGAACCGCGACAATAATTATTAGATTCTGCTAATAATGATTTTTTACAGACGTTCTTCATAATTGATTTATTGTTTTTTTATGGGTTTAAAAGAATTATCGGTTGAACGCTTATAAAAGATGTTCAACCGATATCAGAAGATATGTTTTCAGGGTTTTATTCTAACAGGATTTCTTTTGTATTTTATTGGTCTGTTCTTCTTGATGCAAATCGCATTGGTATTTTTATCTATTGTACAAACTTTTTTAGACATTCCTATGGGGCATTTGCATGATTTAAGTTTATTGCTCCCTGGATCAAATGTGCTTTTAGGGCATGGGTTTATTTTTCTGGAAGAAGGGCGTGTTGCATTGGCGGTGGGTAGAGACATATTGCTGTTAGAATAAGGCGTTGCCCCAGTTGAAGATGATGAGCCTGAAGTGCTACCTGTTATTTGCACGGGCTCATTATTAAAAAATAGTCGATTTCTTAGTTTATGATTTTTTTTAATACCCGACTGGCCAACACTTTTCCAGCCTCCATTTTGCTTATAGTACATTTTGATATATACATCTGGTCGCCAGCTTGTAATATTGTGTGGAGCTGTATCCCAGTGCCCCCCACGATAAGGTATTTTAAAATAACCATTTGCATCGGTAACTGCTATGCCCATGAAGTCATCTTTGCTGCTAGTTGCAAAGTTAATAATAAGGCTGCCTAGGGCAGGATCTATTGGCGCAACAGGTATGCCAACAGTTGCGGCGACTATTGGAAGTGTAGCAATAGTTAAGGCTGTAGTGAAAAAATCAGAGCCACTGTCATCATCAAATGCGACAACTCTTATGTTGCTAACGGGCTTTCTGTTTTGATCAACAATTTTTCCTTCTACATAAACAATTTTTGGTGCTTTTAAATTTATTAAAGTGTCGTACTTGTGTTTGCGGTCTTTGTAAACTTTTGACTGTTCAATTTTTCTTCCGTTTTCAAAAATCTGAATATAAATATCGGGTCGCCATATAGTAATATTATGAGGTGCATCATCCCAGTGTCCGCCCTTATAGCTTAATCTGTATTCTCCTTTTTTATTTGTTTTAGTTGTGCCCATATAATCATCACTGTCAGGTGAGTCAGCATCATAGGCCTTGATGGTAATGCTGGATAAAGGCTTATTATTTTTATCAGTTATTTTTCCGTGTATGGTTCGTTTTGCCAGGGTTGATCCAGAAAAAATAAGTAGGCTAATAAATATAATCATTAAGGATAGATAGTGAAAAATATTGATTATCTGTAATCTATTGCTTTTCATTTTAATATATCCTTATTATAAGTTTATGTATTTATTAAGTGGAAAATATTATCTGTAATTAGGGAATATTATTATGTATTTAGTTACCTTGTTTTTATTGTATTAATCTTTTTAAGAATAACATGATCATAATTTGTTGCTATTGTCTAATCTTATTCAGTTTCTTTTTGATAAGGATCAATTTTTAATCGCTTGGTAAGGTTAGTATTAAATTTAGTTATATTTTGTTATCAAACTATATTTATTGATATATATCGAGTTTTAAATATTAAATTAATATTTATTGATTTTATAAAAACTATAGAAGGCCTAAAAAATTATAAATAAAAAATGAGAAGTTATTATGGATATAACATATCGTTGTGTGGTATCAAAATGTTATTTATATGGAATGAAAATAGTTTCATCGGTATCTATTAGAAGTATATTTTTATATGCCAATATTTTGGTGGTTGTTTTTATTTTCTCTGTTATGCCTGTTCAGGCAAATTCATCAGATACTATTTATGATGATGTTATAAATAAAGCAAATGATGCTTATCAATTAAATAAATATTCACAAGCCAGTGCATTATTAAATAAAGCCAGTTTTCAATTGTTGAATGAAAGTACGGGCGACTATTCTGAAGCGAGATTAAGAATAGCTGACCTCTACCTGTCATTAGGCTTTAAATTGCAGGCGATTGGAATATTAAATACAGCTTTATCAGGAATGGATAGCTCAAATGTAACGCGTCTTAGTGTGTTAATGCATGATCGCTTAGGCGTAGCTTATCAAAATAGTGATAATTATCATCAGGCAACAGAGCATTTCAAGGCTGCTTTGAAAATGGCAGTGCAGTTAGAGGATATGGAGATTTTGTCAATAGTACAGAATGACCTGGCTGGTCTTTATGTTCTTCATGAAGAATTTTTATTGGCAGAAAAATATTTTCGTCAGGCTTATAGTGCAGCAAAAAAAATAAACAGAGCTGATTTAATTATTCGTTCAGGCATGAATCTGGCTCGTGTAAATATTAAACGTCAACGTAAAGATGGGCTTATCAGCTTGCTTGATAATTTGCTACTACATATTAATAAATTATCAGACACAGACCCTGTAAGGCTTGATAGTTATTTAAATATTGGTGATCTATATCGTACAGCTCAGATTCGTTTTTCTTTAAATGAGCGCTGGCGAGCTCAGGCATATAAAATTTTTAATGCTGCACGAGTGCTGGCAACTAAGCAGAATAACCAACGAGCATTTTCATATGCATTAGGATATATGGGGCAGTTATATGAAGATGAGAATAGAATAAAAGAAGCATTGCAATATTCTCGTAAGGCCAGCTTTTCTGCCCAGCAGGCAGATGATAAAGAAAGCCTGTATCGCTGGACATGGCTAACGGCTCGATTATTACGCAAAAGTGGTGACATTAAAAAATCAATACCAGTTTATAAGCAGGCCATTGAACTTCTGGCTGATATTAAACAGGATTTAATCCTGGGTTCTCCTGATGCTTATCGTCGTAGGGTTGCTCCTCTTTATATTGAGTATGCGGATTTGTTACTTACTGAATCTGATAAAGTAAATAAAAAGCAGGCTCAGGTTTATCTAAAAGAAGTACGCAATACCCTTGAATATGCCAAGGTTGCTGAAATGGAAGATTACTTTCAGAGTGAATGTTTGCAACCTGTTGTAAAAATAAAACAACTGGATGCTATGTCACAGGAAAGTGCCATTATTTATCCTGTTCTATTGAAAGATCGAATAGAGATTCTGGTAACACTTCCAGCAGGTATGGTACGTTACAGCACAAAAATAGCTTATAAATCACTGGCTAAAAAAGTTATAGAATTTCGTAAAGCACTGGAATCATATCAAAAAGATATTGATTTTAAAAAATCATCTCAGCAATTATATAGCTGGTTGATAAAGCCCATTGAAAAAGAACTGCGTAAGCAGGGTGTGAAAACACTGGTATTTGTTCCAGATGGTCCATTACGTTCTATTCCCATGTCATCTTTATATGACGGAAAAAAGTTTCTCGTAGAAAAATATGCAATTGCAACAACACCGAGTTTATTCTTAACTGATCCGAAACCTATTGAAAGAGATAAAGTGAAAATACTGGTGGGCGGTTTAACAGAAGCCGTGCAGGGATTTCCTGCTTTACCCAGCGTAGGTAATGAAATTAAAAATATAGCAAAAATGTATCCTTCTAAGATATATAAAGACAAAGATTTTTTGCGCGATAATATTGAAACAGAAATGGCTGAAGGTTCATATTCCATAGTGCATATAGCAACACATGCACAGTTTGATCGTGATTATGAAAAATCTTTTATTCTGGCATATGATGACAAAATGACCATGGATCGAATTGAGCAAACAATAGGTGCGCGTAAGTACACAACTGCGCCATTGGAAATGCTGGTAATGAGTGCCTGTCAAACGGCAGCAGGTGATGATAAAGCTGCGCTGGGTTTGGCAGGTGTTGCTGTAAAGGCAGGGGCAAGAAGTGCATTAGCAACTTTATGGTTTATTAGTGATGATGCCACTGCTGCATTAGTCAGTGAGTTTTACACGCAACTTAAAAATACAAAACTTTCCAAAGCACAGGCGTTACGTAATGCGCAGCTGACTTTAATTAATGATAAGCGTTATCAGCATCCCAGCTATTGGGCACCGTTTTTAATGATAGGGAACTGGTTATGAATAAACAGTTAATTATTAATAAACTGAAAGTTATTTACAGGCTTCGAATTAGTCTAATTATTTTTATACTATTAGGAAATGCGGCTCATCTAAATGCAGAAGTAACTTTTGACAGATCTATAGGAACTCATTCTGATCCATCTTATATACCGGGAATTGGAAATGTAATTATTCTATTACCATTGAACCTGAGTGGCAATATGGTGATAGAACAGCGGCGCGGAGCAAGTGCGGGAAATAATATATTTCATAGCTTTAGTACCTTAAATGTAAATGCTGGTGAAACATTAGCTTTTGAAGGATTGACAACAACAGAAAATATTATAAGTAGAGTGACAGGTGTAAGTGCTTCTAATGTGAATGGATTAATTTCTACTGTAGGCACTGATAATGCTGGCGCAGGTATTAATGCAAATTTATGGCTAATGAATCCTTCGGGTTTTGTTTTTGGTAACGGTGCTTCCATTGATGTTTTAGGTTCATTTTATGCGACGACATCAGATTACATTGGTTTTAGTGATTCATCACGATTTAATGCGGATATACAAGCTAGCAGTAATCTAACAGTGGCTTCCCCTGATAAATTTGGTTTTGTTAGTAATCTAACGTCAGCAATTAGTTTTACTGGTTCAAATTTAAGTACGCCAAATATAGCTGATTTAAATTTTATTGGAAGATCATCGTCAACTTCAGCTGATGCAATACAGGCAAATAATTCAACGATTAGCGTAACGCCTGCGAATGTAAACTTTGCAGGTGTATTAGGCGCAGGTGAAATAAATATAGCCGGTAATACCCTGAGTACAGCTCAGATAAATGGTGCTGCTTTAGATGGCAATATATCAATTAATAATTCATCAATTACTATTAGTTCAAATGGGCAATTATTTATAAGAGGTGGCGATTTTGTTGTTTCCAATTCAACGATTGAAGTAACTGCTGAACATATGACTATTGATACTGATTCAACAGACATTGTTAGTAATAGTTTCATCAATTCAATGTATTCACCCATAACAATTAATACAGATAAATTTTCCATGTCGAGTAGCACAATTAAGGCATTAGGTTTTGAGCAGTCACATATTTCAATATCTGGTAGATCTCCAAATACACGCGTTAGTAATTTTACAATGGTGAATAACAGCATCATTGATACAACAAATCAGTTTGATAATAATGGCACATTGATTGGTTTTTATGCGGGTGGTAGTGATATTACAATTAATGCAGATACAGTAAATTTAGATGACAGTCATTTGATATCTTATGTGCGTGATCCTATTACATCCCCAGATTATGATTTTGGGGTTGGTTTTTTAAGCGATAACCGTGCAGGCACAATTGCTATTAATGCGGGTACTATAGATATATTAAATGGAAGTGTTGTTGATGTTCGAGAAAGGCATACGTTTACTGGGACGCCTACTTTTTATGGGGCAGCGGGTTCAATTAATTTTTCTGCAACAGATATATTAATTAATAACTCTTATTTGTATGCAACATCGGTGGTTAATGGGTTGGGTGAAATGCATCTGACCGCTACAAATAATCTAGATGTCTTGAACGGTAGTCGCCTGAGAGCGGGAACTCGTTCGTTTCCATTGGCCACAGGAGCGGGCTCTGTTGCTGATGCCGGTATTCTCGAATTTAATGCAGCTCAGATGACGATTTCAGCATCTACTATAGAGTCATCAAGTTTATTTGCTGGAGACTCAGGCAATATTGAAATTTCTGGTGGTAGTCTAACACTGAAGGATGGTGCTGATATTCGCGTAAGTAGAAGTAGTGGTGTTTATGGGCTGACAAGTGCAGGTAATATCGTTATTAATTTATCAGGTGATCTAAACATTGGTACTGCGGCTGACACGGTTACTAATAGTCGGATTGAAAGTGAAGCACTGGATGGTATTGGCTCTGCGGGTAATATTTCAATTACAGCAAATAATGTTTCACTTAAAAAGGAAGCGGAGATCAGTGTGCTAACGACAAGTAATACACCTGCCCCTGATGCTGCTGATGCAAAAATTTCAATTAAAGCAACTAATCAGTTTTCACTTATTGATGAAAATTCCATTGTTTCCAGTAGCACTTCAGGTTCGGTTGATGCGGGTGAAATTGTTATTAATGCCAGTGATATCCAGGTTAATGCTGGAACGGTTGAGGCATCAACTACTGCTGCGGGTAATGCTGGTTCAATAATTTTAAATGATCAACGACAGGGAAATACAAATACAATTGATCTTTTAAATATGAGTCTTAGAAATGGTGGGCGAATAGGAACATCAACAACGAGTTCAGGGAATGCGGGTTCTATATTAATTAATGCAAATGAAACGGTAACGGTTGGTAATAATGCAGACACAGGTGTTGTCAGTATTATCGAAAGTAAAAGTACGGGAGCAAATTCTGGTGCAGCAGGTACAGTCGAAATACAGGCTAATAATATTACATTAAATAATCTTTATAAAATTCAGGTATCAACAGAAAGTAATAACACTAATAATACACTGGCAAATATAAATTTAACTGCGAGCAATACATTTACAGTAGATTCCACAAGTGCAAATACTGCTCAAATTGAAGCCTATACATTGGGTGATAGTGATGCGGGTGATGTTAATATTGTTGCGACTACAATAGACATGTCTCAGGCGGTTATCAATACAGAAACAATGGCGGGTGGTCAGGGTGGTAATATAAATTTAACAGCAGATGATATAAATATATTATCCAATAGCGTGTTTTTCTCGCAGGCAAATGCAAGCACAGGTAACGCTGGGGATATAATCATTCGAGCAAATGATACTTTATCAATAAATGGTTTACAGGCTCTTTCAAGAACAACTGCGACAGCGAATGCTGGAAAAATTAATCTCTATGCAAATAATATGAATCTTACGGGTAGTTTGCTGGAAACAAATTCATGGGGTTTAGGAAATGCTGGCAATATACAGTTAATTGCAGTGCAGGATGTCGATATTAAATCTGGACAGATAAATAGCAGCACTGGAGGACATATGAATACAAGTGCTTCCGGTAATGTTGGCAGTATTGATATTACTGGTCGTAATGTAACAATAAGTGAAAGAGCTATAGTTGAAACAAATACGCTCACAACGGCAACAGGCGTTACACCTGGTGCTATTAATATTACAGCAACAGAAAATCTTGTTATAAAAGGTGTGCCTGTTACCGGGCCTGATTCCCCGGTTACTAATACAGAAATATTAGCCGGTTCATTGGGTGGATCTAATGCAGGGCAAATAACACTGACAGCTAAAAACATGCAAATTGCAAGCGGTGCTATTGTTGATACATCAACAGGTTCTATAGGATTTGGTGGCGGTGATGCAGGCAGTATTGATATAAATGTTACAGAATCAATAGAACTAAATAACGCCACAATTTCTAGTCAGAGTCTTAATACATTTGATCCAAAAGTTGAGCATTCAACTGTTGGTGATGCGGGCAAAATAAATATCAACACTGCAAGTCTTTCAATTATAAATGGTGGTCAAATTCTAACAGATACCGTTAGCGTGAATGGTGTTCCTGCATCAATAAATATAACAGCGGGTACAGTCGATATAAACGGAACAGGTAACCGACCTAATAATGATAGCTGGATTACAGGTTTAATGGATGAATACCAAAGTGGTGTGTATTCGCGCACCTATGGTTCTACTGGAGCTGGTGCAATAACATTTGATGTAACCACACTTAACAATAGTGGAATAATCTCAGCAACTACATTTGGCAATGGTGCTGGCGGTATGCTTACAGTTAATGCGACAGATGTAAATATTACTGGAGGAGGTCGTGTTTCCACATCAACCAGTGGGGCAGGTAATGCTGGATCGGTTACTGTCATTGCTACTAATAATATTGTAATTGGTACAGCTAGTGACGTTACTTCAGGTAGTACAGTTGAAAGCCAGAGTACTGGTGTTGCCTCGGGTTCAGCTGGCAGTATTACTATCACTGCACAACAAATTAATATGTCAGGTGATGGAAAAATTTCTGCCTTAACAGAAAGCACAGATACAACCAATAATATCGCCAATGTTTCTCTAACCGCAACCAATAGTTTAAATCTGCAAAGCGGCACATCAATTAGTACCAACACCACTGGTAATGTTAATGCTGGTTCTATTTCATTAAATACAGTATTACTTAATAACAGTGGCGTAATATCTGCCAGTACTTCGGGGAATGGTGATGCCGGTATTATTTCCTTAACTGGTGGCACAGCAAATATTAACTCCGGTACAGTGAGTTCAAGTACTTCATCAACAGGACAGGGTGGTTCTATTATTACATCACTTGCTTATCTTAATTTAACAAATGGCGGCCAGTTTCTAACAAATACCAGCGGCAGTGGTGCAGGAGGTGGTATTGATATCACGGCAACAGATACTGTTTTAATTCGTGGAAAAGATGTGGATGGTATAAATGCAAGCGGTTTACGAAGTGAAAGTTTATCAGGCAGTGGTACGGGTGGAACCATTACTGTTAATGCGCCCACGATTCGTATTGACCAGAATGGAATTACTTCAACAGTAAGCACAGGCTCAGGTGATGCTGGCAATATTAATTTATTAGCTGCAAACAATCTATATCTGAACAAAGCGGCTATTACAACAAACTCACAAAATGCTTCAGGTGGTAGCATAAAACTGTATGCACCTAATTATATACTCATTGATGAAAGTGAAATTACGGCAGAAGCCAGTGGTGTTACTCCTGGTAATGATGGCGGTAATATTTCAATAGACCCCATACTTCTGAGCATTAATCAAAGCAGCATAATTGCAAATGCTAATGCAGGTAATGGCGGTAATATAAATATAGTTGCAGATAATTTACTAATAAGTGCAGATACAAATGTAGATGCATCATCTAATACGGGATTAGATGGCGACATTAGTGTTGAATCATTAAATCAGTATCTGGGTACAGATGCAAAACAGGAAACACCATATCTGGATATCTCTCGTTTAATAAATAACCGTTGTGTTGCAGCACAAAGACAACGCAGTAGTTTTACAACTGAAGAGCGTAGTTATCTTCATTTTACGCCTGATAAATATTTACCAAGCTCAATTGATAATGTTATTAAAAAGAGAAAATATCAGAAGCAGGCAATGCTGGATTTCTAGTAAATAAAAATAAAATATATATGAACCGGAGCATGTTATTAGACGCGTGTAATGGGATAAAAAAATGATAAAAATAATAGCTGTTGCTGTTTTATTGAATTTTTATATGAGTTCAATATATGCAGAAACAAAACGAAGTCTTAAGCTAAAAGGAATGGAGCCGGATATTCCTGAGTATATAGAGCCTTATGAAGGTGATATTATGCCGTATCCGGAAAAGCAGAAAAAAGTGCTTCCTCATGTGCCTGAAGATATAAAAAAACAGAACCTGTCATCTGTTAGTAAAATATTTATAAAAAAAATAAAAATAGAAGGTAACACTCTGTTGCCTGAAAATATGCTGTCAGCAATAACCGCTCTTTATGAAAACCGAAATGTAAGTCCTGAAGAAATACACAAGCTCCGCAATGAACTCTCGTTACTTTATTATCGGCAGGGTTATATTAACTCAGGCGTCATATTGCCTGATCAGAAAATAAATAATGGTGTGATTGTTTTTAAAGTTATACAGGGGCGCTTAACGGGGGTTAGTGTTTCTGGGAATAAATCGCTTAATGATGATTATTTAACAGAGCGTCTGGCACTGTTTCAGAGTGAGTTTTTAAGCTTGACAGAATTACAGACAGGCCTGCAAGTTTTGCAGCAATATCCACTGATTAATCGTATTAATGCAAAATTGAAACCGGGAGCCGCTTTAGGTGAAGCTGAACTTAATATTAATGTTTCTGAAAATACACCGTATCAAATAGCACTTGCTTACGATAATCATCGTGCCCCTAGTGTTGGTGCGGAGCGCGCAAGTCTTGTTATGTTTCATCGTAGCATAACTGGACGCAGTGATATGTTAAGTGCTGAAATTGGAAACACAGATGGCTTAAGTGATGTAACAGTAGCTTACAGTTTGCCATTAACTCGACATGATACGATGTTTGATGTCACTTATGCCAGTAGTGACTCGATAGTTGTAGAAGAACCCTTTAATGTTATTGATATTAAAAATAAATCAGAAAGCACAAGTATTGGTTTGTCACACCCCTTTGTAAAAAAATTAAATCGTGAATTAATTGGGCGTTTTATTCTTGAGAAAAAACAAAGTCAAAGCAGTATATTAGGCGTGCCTTTTTCATTCTCACCAGGTGTGATTGATGGTAAAAGTTCAGTGGCTATAGCCTCATTAGGGGTTGACTGGATCAAGCGAAGCCAGCAGCAGGTATTAGTGCTTGGAGTGCAATTTAGAAATGGTCTGGATGCTTTTAGCTCTACTATTAATGAGAATTTACCAGATAGTAAATTTACAACCATAAATGGACAACTGCAATATGCTCGGCGAGTTGATTGGTTGTCTGGCCAGGTGGTGTTAAAGAGTGGTTTTCAGTTGTCGCAGGATTCTTTATTGCCGGATGTTAAATATGCAATAGGTGGTTCACAGACAGTTAGAGGTTATCGTGAGAATCAATATGTTAGAGATAGTGGAACTTTGCTATCAATTGAATATCGCGTACCGATACTAGTCGATGAAAATGGTCGTAACAGATATGGATTACAGTTAATTCCCTTTATCGATTATGGTGCAGGATGGGATGAAGATGATAGTTTGCCAACATCATCAAAAAGCAAATTAATGAGTATAGGTATAGGTGTTATCTGGGAGCCAATAAAGCAGTTTCATGCAGAACTATATTGGGCAAGCAGGCTGGAGGATGTGCCAAACCCGAAAACAGATTTGCAGGATGATGGTATACATTTCTTATTTAGGTACGAGTTTGTTAGATGATTTTTAGAAAACAAATCTAATATTTAAGTGTTCGATATAAATTGTTGTGAGCAAATATGTGTTTAGGTAAATATTAAGTTTTAGTCTGTTTTATAAAAAATATATTTATAATATTTATATAAAAGAGGATGTGGAAATGAAAATAGGAATGTATACATTTAATGTAATATTAAATTTTGTAAAATTTATAATTGCTTTATCATTGGTGGTTAGCTATCCAGTTCTTGCTGATAAATATAGATCTGGATTCGATTATAAAAAGGATGTTTCTCAGAACAAAAAGAATTCCAGACTGGTGATTGTTCCAGGAAAAACAATTGTTAAAAATTATTTTAATTTTCCTGATCGATATGCAAGTAGAGCAAAACTGGTCAGGTTGATTAAAACAGAAAAATCACAATATAAACGTCGTGGTGTCTCTGCCAGGTTCGCGAGAGTTTCTGTTAGAAAGTTATCACGAAACATTAGATCTAGAAATGGAAAAATAATTTCACAACCATATTTGGAGGTAAAAATAACAGCTAACAAGAATCTTCCTGAAGGTGATTATGAATTAATATTGTTAGATAAAAAAGGAAAAAGACTGGTTGTTAAAAAAAGAGGAAAAGTTTTTAGAGCGAGTCCACATCGTTTAACTGTGCGATTAAATAGAAATAATAAATCAGCCCAAATAGCAGCGAATAGATCCTCAATATATATGCAGAGAAAGAAGGCATATCAAAATAAAAAGATGCGAATGAGAGCTAATTCATTTCAAAACCGCATAAGAAATTCACAACGTGCAGGGCTGGTGGTTGACAGGATGAATCAGTTTGGGAAATGGGCTGCCATGCAGGATTTTTCCAGCTTTGGTCGGGGAGCTAAGCCCTGGGGTATAGGTCCAGGATTAATAGATTTTGTCAGTGATATTAGAAAAGGAATGATAGACCAGTTTAATCTCTGGCCAGCAAATTCAGTGGGTGTGCTGGGTCCGTATAGTAGTGGTAGAGCTATGGGGCGTTCTAGTTTATCGCAGCCTGGAAAGACTGAATTGAGTCGTTCATCTGCTGGCAGATATATGGCAGGTGATTCCCGTTTGATGACAAAGGATGATGATAAGGGAGGTGATAAAGATGATACAGGTGGAACAGGTGGAACAGGTGGAACAGGTGGAACAGGTGGAACAGGTGGAA
>CAZFUY010000047.1:0-2066 GCA_964522445.1 uncultured Thiotrichaceae bacterium
GGTACAAAAACTTCATTCAGTGCCACACCTAAAATAGCAGGCTCATCAGGTGGGCGACCTGTATAGGTACTGTGATAAATCGGATCTTTACAATGAGTAATTTTTTCAATAGTAAAAACTGGGAATTTTTCTACTTCATTATAATAACCTGTGTGATCACCATAAGGGCCTTCTGCTGCCATTTCATCCGGGTATATAAAACCTTCTAAAACATATTCCGCAGAAGCAGGCACCTGTAAATCACTTAATTTGCATTCAGCTACTTCTGTTTTACTACCTCGTAATAAACCCGCAAAGGCATATTCAGATAAAGTATCGGGAACGGGTGTGACCGCAGCCAAAATTGTTGCTGGATCAGCACCTAAAGCAACAGCTACAGGAAAGGGTTCACCCGGGTGTTTTTGCTGCCACTCTTTAAAATCCAGCGCACCACCTCGATGTGATAACCAGCGCATAATAACTTTATTTTTTGCTATCACCTGCTGGCGATAAATACCTAGATTCTGTCTTTCTTTATTTGGCCCTTTAGTCACCACTAATCCCCAGGTAATTAAAGGGGCAGCATCTTCAGGCCAACAGGTTTGTACTGGGATTTTAGATAAATCTACCTCATCTTTTTTTATTTCAATTTTCTGGCAATTAGCTTTTGAAATAACTTTTGGAGCCATATTTAAAACCTGTTTAAATATGGGTAGTTTTTCCCAGGCATCTTTCATGCCTTTTGGTGGTTCTGGTTCTTTTAAAAAAGCTAATAATTTTCCAACTTCATGTAATGCTTCTACAGAATCTTCACCCATACCCATAGCAACTCGTTTTGGTGTACCAAACAAATTAGCTAATACTGGAACAGTTGATCCTTTTACATTTTCAAATAATAATGCCGGACCCTGGGCTTTTAAAGTTCGATCACATATTTCTGTTATTTCTAAATAAGGGTCAACTTCAAAACTAATGCGTTTTAATTCACCCTGTTGTTCAAGTTGTTTTATAAAGTCACGTAGATCTTTATATTTCATATTGGTACGCCATTTATTTTTATTCTGTTTAAGCAGAACTTAGTTTTAAGTTAAACCACTATGTTTTAATAAGGAATTAATATCTGGTTTACGACCACGAAATTTTTTAAACAAATCCATTGCTTTTTCAGAACCACCCTTTTGCAGAATATTTGTTAAAAACGCTTCACCTGTTTCTCTATTAAAAATACCCTGTTGTTCAAATTTTGAAAAAGCATCAGCAGATAAAACTTCTGCCCACTTATAACTGTAATAACCTGCTGCATAACCACCTGCAAAAATATGTGAAAAAGCATGCTGAAAACGATTAAATTCTGGTGGAATAACAACGGCTACTTTTTCTCTAACATCATCAAGTAATGTTTGAATAGTTTTAAAACCTTCTTTTCCATATTGCATATGTAGTTTAAAATCAAATATTGAAAACTCAAGCTGTCTTACCATAAACATGGCCGACTGAAAGTTTTTAGCTTTTATTAATTTATTAAATAAGTCTTCAGGCAATGATTTACAGGTTTGATAATGAGATGAAACAAGTTGCAGACCTTCTTTCTCCCAGCACCAGTTTTCCATAAACTGACTGGGTAATTCAACCGCATCCCATTCTACTCCGCTAATTCCCGAAACAAATAATTGATCTACTTTGGTTAACATATGCTGTAAACCATGACCAAATTCATGGAACAGTGTAGTAACTTCATTATGTGTTAACAGTGCAGGATCATCTCCAACTGGTGGTGTTAAATTGCATGTTAAATAGGCAACAGGTATTTGTACTTTGTCACCACAAATCATTCGGCTAATACATTCATCCATCCATGCTCCACCACGTTTATTAGCTCTGGCAAATAAGTCCAGATAAAATTGCCCACAAACATCTCCCTGTTTATCTTTTATTTCATAAAACAATACATCTTTATGCCAGACATCTATATCTTTAATTTCTGTAATTTCAATTCCATATAAACGATTAACAATTTGAAATAAACCATGAATCACTTCGGGGGCTGGAAAATAAGGTTTTAGTTCTTCCTGACTAATACCATATTC
>CAZFUY010000047.1:2166-22241 GCA_964522445.1 uncultured Thiotrichaceae bacterium
AATATTTCCTGCATAATATTTGAATTATCAAACTTACCTGCATCCGGCCCCTGATCTGATGCTCTTGTGCTAAAAGCTTCATACATTTCTTTACGTAAGTCACGATTATCTGCATACATCATTATTGCAAGATAAGAGGGCGCATCTAAAGTAAAAATCCAGCCCGGTGTTTTTTCTTTTTTTGCTTCCTGTTTACCCATAGCCTTAGCATAATCGGGAAGACCAGCTAAAGCAGATTCTTTACTAACATGCAGTTTCCATTCCTGGGTTGCATCTAAAACATTATGTTCATATTTTGTTTTAAGTGTGGAAAGTTCCTGCTTAAGTTTTTTGTATTGTTGCTTTTTATTTTCATCCAGTGCTACACCACTGAGTTTAAATTTTAATAATGCATCTTCAACGCTTTTCTTTTGAGCAGAACCATAATTAGAAAATTTATTACTTTGTTTAATTTTTTCATAGGCTTTATACAGTTCTTTATTCTGCGAAAGCTCTGTGGCGTATGCACTAAGTTTGGGAATACAGTTGTCATGGGCTATTCTTAATTCTTCTGAATTAACGACTGAGTTCATGTGACTAACTGGTGACCATATTCTGGATAATCGATTATCCATTTCTTCCAGTGGATGAATAAGTGTTTTCCAGCTTAAAGATTTTTGATCCTGGAGTAATTTTTTTAATTGCTGGCGATTTTCTTTTAAAACCTGATCAATAGCAGGTTCAATTAAATCAACAGTAATTTCTGAAAATCTGGGAAGTGACGATATATCTAACAGGGGATTAGTCATAATTTATTTTTTATCTTTGAATTTAGCTGACCATTAAAATAAATTACATAAGGATATAGTAATTTATAACGGAATTAAAAAGCTAATTAATAATTTAATGACTTTTAACATTTTTTTGCAGACGTTTAAAGTCAAAAGATTTATAAGCAAAAGAAAGCTCAGTTACTATGCTGTCATTCCTGCATGCTTCTAGCAGGAATCTAGTGACTTTAATATTAAGACCACTGGATCCCAGCTAGAAGCATGCTGGGATAACAGGATTTTAAATTAAAATTTTCTTTTGCTTTTAACCTTAAATCAAAAAATCAAACTTCCGCTTTTGACTAACTGGAAACTAAGTATCGATATTCATAGCCGACAGGGCATTACTTTCTATAAATTCCCGACGTGGTTCAACCTGATCACCCATTAATGTGGTAAATACTTCATCAGCTGAAATAGCATCTTCTATACGCACCTGTAACATACGACGTGTTTCTGGATTCATGGTGGTATCCCATAACTGATCGGGATTCATTTCACCCAGACCTTTATAACGCTGGATATTTAAACCTTTTTTAGCTTCTTCAAATAACCATGTAATGACTTCTGAAAAACGGCTAACTTGATGGGTTTTCTCGCCACGTTGAATATAAGCCCCTTCATTAAATAAACCATCTAATTTGTCGCTTAGCACTGCAATCATTAAATATTCAGGGGAAAGAAAAAATGTTTCATCTAGTACATAGTCATGATCCAGACCATGGATTTGTTTAGTTAACTTAACACTATGAAAAGGCCCATCCACTGGTGGCTGCACAACAGCACTATATATAACACCCGATGTAGTAGTATCTTTTAATATTCTAATTAACTTATCAGACCATTGCTGGGTCTTTGTCTGGTCTTTTAAATCATCTTCGCGCAAAGAGGATAAGTTTGGTAACTGTTCAAGAATCTGTACTTCATAACGTCGTGAAAGGCGTTTAATAACTATTTGTACGCTCATATAGGTTTTGGCCAGATCTTCTAAAGCCATTTCTGATATAGCGGGCGCGTCATTTTGTACAAATAATTTTGAATTAGATAAAGCCAGTTGTAGCAAGTAGCTGTTTAATTCTTCATCATCTTTTACATAACGTTCCTGTTTACCTTTTTTTACTTTGTACAAAGGAGGCTGGGCGATGTAGATATACCCCCTTTCAATAAGTTCTGGTACCTGGCGATAAAAGAAAGTCAGTAACAGGGTGCGGATATGAGAGCCATCCACATCAGCATCGGTCATGATAATAACCCGATGGTAACGCATTTTATCCGGGTTATATTCATCCTTACCTATGCCACAACCCAGTGCAGTAATTAAAGTACCCACTTCTGCAGAAGCCAGCATTTTATCAAACCGGGCTTTTTCGACATTAAGAATTTTTCCTTTTAATGGCAAAATAGCCTGAGTGCGTCGATCACGACCCTGCTTGGCCGAACCACCCGCTGAATCCCCTTCCACCAGATAAAGTTCAGATAAGGCAGGATCTTTTTCCTGACAGTCTGCTAATTTACCGGGTAAGCCGGCAATATCTAAAGCCCCCTTACGACGTGTCATTTCACGGGCTTTTCGTGCAGCTTCTCTGGCTCTTGCTGCGTCTACTATTTTACCTGTAATTATTTTTGCTTCAGCAGGTTTTTCTAATAAGAATTCCTGCAATTTCTCAGACACACAGGATTCAACAGCGGATTTAACTTCAGATGAAACCAGTTTATCTTTGGTTTGAGACGAAAATTTAGGATCAGGTACTTTCACTGATAACACGGCGGTTAAGCCTTCACGCGCATCATCACCCGTGGTATTAACTTTATTCTTTTTAGCCGTGCCTTCTTTTTCCATGTATTGATTCATACTACGTGTCAATGCACCACGAAAACCGGCTAAATGGGTTCCACCATCTCTTTGGGGAATATTATTGGTAAAACAGAATATATTTTCCTGATAGGAATCATTCCACTGCATAGAGACTTCTACAGCAATGCCGTCTTTTTCAGCCAGGAAATGTAAAACAGTATCATGTAAGGGTGTTTTATTTTTATTTAAATGCTCTATAAATGAGCGAATGCCGCCTTCATAATCAAAAACATCTGTCTTACCACTTCGATCATCCGTAAGAACAATGCGCACACCTGAATTCAGAAAAGATAATTCACGCAGACGTTTAGACAAAATATCATAATGATATTCAATATTGGTGAAGGTTTTATCACTGGCCCAAAAATGAATTTCAGTACCCGTCTTTTCAGTATCCCCTGTTACAGCCATAGGTTTAACAGGTTCACCATGACAATATTCTTGCTGATGAGTATGGCCATTTCTGTAAATAGTCATTTTTAACTTTTCAGACAGGGCATTAACAACTGAAACACCTACACCATGAAGACCACCAGAAACCTTGTAAGAATTATCATCAAATTTACCGCCCGCATGAAGCACTGTCATAATAACTTCAGCGGCAGAAATACCCTCTTCTTTATGAATATCAACGGGAATACCACGGCCATTATCTGATACAGATATAGATTCATCCGAATGGATACGAACATTAATTTCAGAGCAGTGACCAGCTAATGCTTCATCGATGGAATTATCCACCACCTCAAACACCATATGGTGTAATCCAGTACCATCATCCGTATCACCAATATACATACCAGGCCGTTTACGGACGGCTTCTAAACCTTTTAAAACTTTAATACTGGACGAGTCGTAAGAAGCTTCTTCGCTCATATAAATCCCCTGAAATACAAGCGCTAAAGTATACCTTATTTATATGATTTATGGTGTTTTTTGATAAAGAATAAAGACACAAAGCACGATCCACAAACGAACATAAATATTTTAATTTTTAGATAATATTAGAAGAGATGTATTTCACTATCTCTTACAGATCTCTTTCTAAAACAGAACCATGTTCCACGTGGAACATTTTAGCTGACTGCCATGATTCTATATCCAGTTGACTGACTTCTATTGCCGAAACAAATAACTGAACATTCATTACAGAAAGCATATCCATCAATATCTTTCGATTATCTTTATCCAGCTCAGCAGGTAAATCATCATAAATTAAAACACATGTTTTATTTGATGATTTAACAAACAACTCTAGTTGAGCCAGCTTTAATAACGCAACTAACTTTTTTTGCTGTCCTCTTGATATAGATGTTTGAGCCGACTTATTATCCAGCTTTATTTTAATATCTGCTCTATGTGGCCCTGACTGGGTAAACCCCTTATCTTTATCTTTGAATAAGTTTCTTGAAAGATAATCCTGATAACCAAAATCATCAGACCAGCCACGTTTATATTCCAGCGTCACAATATTATCTGGAAATAGTTTTACTGCGTTTCTACTTAGCACGGTATTTAACTGCTCTAAATAGAGACAGCGCATCTGCTCTATCTTTTCTGCATTTTCAACCAGTAACTGATCCCATAAACAGCACAATTTATCTGACTGATGATGTCGCAGTGCTGCATTTCTTTGAGATAGTGCTTTTCTAAAGTCTTTCCATACCTGCATAAATGAATGTTCCACGTGGAACACCCCCCAGTCCATATATTGCCTACGGTGTTCTGGGCCTGCTGAAATAAGGTGATGACTATCAGGATGCAAAGCAATAACGGGGAGAAGGGTGGATAATTCAGCTATTTTATTAATATTTTGCTTATTGATACGAATAGTCTGTTGTTGAAGACTTTTTTGAATACCTAACAGAGATTCTTTTCCATCATTAAAAACATTAGAGACTAATCTAAAATAATCTTCATCATACATAATCAGATCTTTAGTATGGCTACTACGAAAAGAACGCCCATAACTAAGATAAAAGATGCTTTCCAATAAACTTGTTTTTCCGGCAGCATTAATGCCCGTTATAATATTTAAAGCTGCATCAGGCTGTATGACAACATGATGCAAATTTCGAAATTGTGTAATTTCAAGAGAGGTAAGACTCATTTAGTACTCGATAACAACCTGGAGTACTAAAGCCTCATAGGCATAATGACATATTTTGCATGAGGCTCATCAGGAAAAGATAACAGGCAACTGCTGTTTGAATCTTTAATTACGCCCTGAATAATTTCTTTATTCGATGTATTTAATACATCCAGCATATAATTTACGTTAAAACCAATTTCAATAGGGTCACCCGTATAATTTACTTCTACTTCAATATCCGCTTCTTCCTGGTCTGGATTTTGTGCCTGAAGTTTTAATAAATTATCATTCATTATTACCCGTATACCCCGGTATTTTTCATTGGATAATATTGATGCCCGTACCAACGCCTGTTTAAGTGATTCTTTATCTGCGGTAATAACATTACCCTCTGCATCAGGCATAACCCGTTTGTAGTCAGGGAATCGACCATCAATTAATTTAGAGGTAAAACGTTGATCCCCTAATTCACATTGAATATGGTTATTACCTAAAACAATTTTTATAAGCTCATCTGAATCAGATAATAAACGCTGTAGTTCAGAAACACCTTTTCTGGGAATAATAACCTGCTTGCTATCCGCTAATTCACTGTCTATTTGTTTTTCACAGTAGGCTAGCCTGTGTCCATCTGTTGCTACAGTTCGTATCACACCTGAAGCAACTTCCATCATTAATCCATTTAGATAATAACGAACATCCTGTTGAGCCATAGCAAAGGATGTTTTTTCTATCAGTTCTTTGAGTATGTTCTGTGGAATACTAAATTCATAAACGCTGGTAATTTCATCCAGTGCAGGAAAATCAGAAGCGGGTAGAGTAGTGAGCGTAAATCGACTACGAGCTGATTTTATAATGGCTCTATCAGAATCAATATCAATACTAATAACAGCTTCATTGGGTAAAGATTTTGTTATATCCAGTAGTTTTTTAGCAGGTAATGTTATTTCACCTGTGTCATCAACCATTTGCTGAATTTTAGAAATTAGTTCAATTTCTAAATCTGTTGCCGTTAAGCTTAATTCATTATCACTGGCTTTAATTAAAACATTAGCCAGAGCAGGAAGTGTTTGGCGTTTTTCAACAGCCCCTATTACCTGTTGGAGAGGGGTGAGTAAATCTTCCCGTAGGATTTTAAATTTCATTGTGTATCCTAATTATTATTTAATATATATATATAATATTAATATCTATTATTAAGCCCACTTTTTTCTGTGGATAAATACGATATTTTTAATAAAATCAATACCTTAAGCTTAATTCAATGGTTTAATTTAATCTTTAAAACATTGCTGTAAACTGTAGATAGATTGTGGATAAGTCAGTTTGTAAAACTTGTACCCGGCTCTACGCCCATGTTATCCACAGCCTATACACTAGTTACTCAATATTCTTAATAAGTTAGTGTAATCTTCATTAATTTTATTATCAGATTCTTTTAATTCCGCAATTTTTCTACAACCATGCAGTATGGTTGTATGATCCCGCCCACCAAATGCATCACCTATTTCAGGCAGACTATGATTGGTGAGTTCTTTGGACAATGCCATAGCAACCTGTCGAGGACGAGTTATAGATCGACTGCGACGATTGGATAATAAATCTGAACTGCGAATCTTATAATATTCAGCAACAGTTTTTTGAATATTTTCAATAGTAATGAGTCTGTCCTGAAGAGCTATTAAATCCCGTAAAGTATCTTTGGCAAATTCCAGGCTAATAGGCTTACCGGTAAAATTGGCAGTTGCCATGACACGCCTTAATGAACCTTCTAGTTCTCGAATATTAGAACGAATACGCTTAGCAATAAAAAAGGCGACTTCATTAGGTAATGCAATGCCGAACTCTTCAGCTTTTTTATGCAAAATAGCCACCCGAGTTTCTAGCTCGGGTGGCTCAATACAAACCGGTAAACCCCAGCCAAAGCGTGATTTTAATCGTTCTTCTAGCCCGTCTATTTCTTTAGGGTAGCGATCACAGGTGAGAATGATTTGTCTGCCACCTTCGAGCAAAGCATTAAAGGTGTGAAAAAATTCTTCCTGCGATCGTTCTTTACCCGCAAAGAACTGAATATCATCAATTAACAGGGCATCCAGAGATCGGTAAAAATGTTTAAATTCATCGATAGCATTGTGTTGTAGCGCTTTGATCATATGACCCACAAACCGTTCTGAATGCAGATAAACAATTTTTGCGTCAGGATTAATTTCTCGCATGCGGTTTCCTACCGCATGCATAATATGGGTTTTACCTAAACCTACACCGCCGTAAAGTAACAATGGGTTAGAAGAAGTACCGGGACTTTCAGCCACCTGTAGTGAAGCAGCTCTGGCTAATTGATTAGATTTACCCTCAACAAAGTTTTCGAATGTAAATCCCTTATTAAGGTTATGGTCAATGTTTTGTACAATAGACGGTGCAGGAGCAAAAGTAGGTTCTCTGGTTCTGCTGTTGTTTTGAACAGGTTCAGTCACCGTACGCTGTGGTTTTTTATGTTGCACATTTTGAGTGCCTATTTCCAGGGATACCTGCACTGGATTATCGGCAGATAACTGTTCAGCAATCTGATTAATCTGCCCCATAAAATGCTGGTTAACCCAGTCAAGAACAAATCTATTGGGTGCCAGCAGGCGTAAAGAACCCGTGTCTTCAATGATTTGCAGAGGGCGAATCCAGGTATTTAGCTGTTGATCAGATAGTTCCTGTTCCAGCAACTGCAGGCATTTGCCCCACAAAGCGACACTCACTTCGTTAGTTCCCCAAAATATAATGCCTGATGCTATGAACTCAGGTTAAGTGAAAAAAGAACAGAACATTCTATACCTCTATACTGAGTGATTAAATAGAAAACTGATAAATTAAGTATCTTAAGGATGCACTGACCAAGTCTGATTATTTTACGCGGGCTAAAATAGTTTGTATTTACCTCGAAGTTCGTTGCAATAGAGCGACTATTCCGTCTCACTCCGTGAAAAATACAAACCCTTTTTTCTCAGCCTAATTCTAACCATACTTAATCAGGGTATCCTTAAACAAAATAAATTTTTATCGAATTACTTTGACTCAAAAAGCCGCTGCCAGTAGAATACACCACCCAATTTTTCATGATTGATATAGGTCAGAACCAATGAAAAGAACGTTTCAACCAAGTCGCATCAAACGTGCCCGCACACACGGTTTCCGTGCTCGTAGTCGTACCGTTGGTGGTCGTAAAGTATTAAAAGCTCGCCGTTCAAAAGGTAGAGCACGTTTATCAGCTTAAGCTAAATTATCTTAGATTTGGCTTAAATAATGGTTAATGGGGCGCACTTTAAACGTAGTGCCCGGCTTTTGAAGCCTGCAGAATTCAGTCGAGTTTTTAAAAAAGCGATTAGATCGAGTGACCGCATGCTAACCATACTGGTAGCAGCCAATGATTTAGGATATCCACGCTTAGGTTTAGCCATATCTAAAAAACATGCAAAGCGTGCAGTAGATCGTAATCGTATCAAACGGATTATCAGAGAAAGTTTTCGATTAAATCAGGCAAATTTGCCAGCAGCTGATTTTGTCATTATGGCAAAACCTTTAACAAAGTCGGTAATTAATGCAGATTTGTTTGAATCACTGGATAATCACTGGAGCAGGCTGATAAAGAAATGCGCAAAATCCTCATCGGACTAATCCGCATTTATCAATACGCTATTAGCCCATTTTTACCTCCCCATTGCCGTTATACTCCCACATGCTCAACATATGCAGTTGAAGCAATTGGCCGTTTTGGTATATTGCGCGGTGGCTGGATGGCATTACGCCGAATTGGGCGCTGTCATCCATGGCATGAAGGTGGCCATGATCCGGTTCCTGAAGTCAAAAAACATAGTGAGTAGTCAGTATTTAGCGTAACGACTCAGATTGTCCCTGAAATCCGAGTCGTTACTAAATTAAACAACACTAACGAAGAAGCTAATGGAAAACCAACGTACCCTGCTCTATATAACCCTTTTCTTTATGCTGTTCATGATATGGCAGGCATGGGAGCAGGACTATGGTCCAAAACCAGCACCAATACCTGTTGAAGCTAAAGCAAATGTAGATACATCTATTCCTCAGGCTGCAGATATTATTGATGATACGCCCGGTGTGGCTTCACCTGCGGCAACTGTTCCTCGAGCTGAAATGACACCCGCAAAAGGTAAGATTATAAAAATTATTACAGATGTAATGGTTTTAGAAATTAATACCGAAGGCGGTACTATTGGAAAACTTAATTTACGCAAATACCCCAAAAGTGCCGATAAGATGGAAGAAAGCTTCGAGTTATTTTCTACATCTGAAACAAATTTTTATATTGCACAATCTGGCTTAATCTCATCAACATCACCCGCGCCTAATCATCATGCTCTTTATTATGCAGAACAGGATGAATATCGTTTAGCCGAAGGTCAGGATGAATTAAAAGTAAAACTGGTCTGGCAGGATAAAGCGGTTACGGTTAGTAAAATTTACACATTCCACCGTGATAATTATGTTATCGATGTTGATCATATCGTGGCCACTAATGAGGAATGGACGGGTAGCCAGTATCGTCAGTTAACACGTGGTGAATCTGATGGTCGTGGAGAGTCTAAATTTATTCATACCTATACTGGTGGCGTGGTTTATAACGATGAAATCAAATATGAAAAAGTTAAATTTGGTGATATAGCAGATAGTAATTTTAGAATGAATATGAAAGATGGCTGGATTGCCATGATTCAGCATTACTTCCTGGCGGCCTGGGTGCCTGATCGTAATGAAAGTAATTTTGCCTATTCTAAACACCCAGGTCCAAACCGTTATATTTTAGGTTTGCGCTCACCTGCTATAAAAATTGCAGCTGGTCAGCAGGGGCAGTTTCATAGTCAGCTGGTTGTGGGCCCTAAAATTCAGGAGCGTCTGGAAAAAATTGCTAAAGGTTTAGAGCTAACGGTTGACTATGGTGTGCTCACTATTCTGGCGAAACCCCTGTTCTGGTTGTTGAAGTTATACCACGGTATTTTTGAAAACTGGGGTTGGGCGATTATATTTCTGACACTGACAGTTAAATTATTGTTTTATAAACTATCAGAAGCCAGTTATCGTTCCATGGCAAAAATGCGCAAAGTTGCACCTAAATTACAGGCTATGAAAGAGCGTTTTGGTGATGATCGTCAGGCCATGAGTCAGGCTATGATGAAAATGTATAAAGAGGAAAAAATTAATCCTCTGGGCGGCTGTTTGCCCATTCTGGTACAGATGCCTGTATTCATTGCCCTGTACTGGGTATTACTGGAAACTGTAGAAATGCGTAATGCACCGTTTGCATTATGGATTACCAATCTGTCAGAACAGGACCCTTATTATGTATTACCCGTAATAATGGGCTTATCTATGTTTCTTCAACAAAGGTTGAACCCTGCACCGGTTGATCCTATTCAGCAAAAAGTATTTCAGTTTATGCCGCTAATGTTTACCGTGTTCTTCCTGTTTTTCCCATCAGGACTGGTGCTCTACTGGGTGGTAAATAATATTTTATCTATTACGCAACAATGGATAATTACCAAACGAATAGAAAATTCTTAAATATGTGTTTCCCCCTCCCTTAACAGGGGGGAATATTTTTCAGGCAACTCTCTTACTATATGTCTACCGTCGATACCATTGCAGCCATAGCAACACCTCCAGGCAAAGGTGGTGTAGGCATAGTGCGGGTATCTGGCTCGAAATGCTGCGAAATAGCCGATAAAGTTCTTGGAAAATGTCCAAACGTTCGAAAAGCAGAATACCTGCCCTTCAAAGATAGCAATAATGAAATTATAGATACAGGTATTGCCATCTATTTTCAAAAGCCCCATTCATTTACCGGCGAAGATGTTCTGGAATTACAGGCACATGGCGGCCCGGTTGTTTTAGATATGCTGCTCAAAAGAGTGCTAAGCCTGGGTGCTCGAATGGCACGAGCGGGTGAATTTACGGAGCAGGCCTTTTTAAATGACAAAATGGATCTGGCTCAGGCAGAAGCCGTGGCTGATTTAATAGAGGCAGATTCAGTGGATGCTGCAAAAGCAGCGGTTAGATCATTACAGGGTGATTTTTCACGAACAGTGCATGATCTTGTAGAGAAAATCATCGAACTTCGTTTATATGTTGAGGCTGCCCTTGATTTCCCCGAAGAAGAAATAGATTTTATTTCTGATGGAAAAGTCAGTACTAAATTATCAGAAATAGAACAGGCTCTGGTTGATGTATTTAAGTCAGCCCGACAGGGTTGTCTGTTGCGGGAAGGTATGACGCTGGTTATCGTAGGCCGACCTAATGCAGGAAAATCCAGTTTATTAAACAGGCTGGCTGGAAAGGAATCAGCTATTGTCACAGATATTCCCGGTACAACAAGAGATGTGTTGCGGGAACATATTCAAATTGATGGGCTACCTCTGCATGTTATAGATACTGCAGGCCTTAGAGACAGCAATGATCCTATAGAACAGGAGGGAGTGAGGCGAGCCTGGATTGAAATTGAGAAAGCTGATCAAATTCTGTTATTAGTGGATGACGAGCACCCTAAAGAAGATCATCTGGAAATAGAGGCAAAACTCCCCAAAGAAATTGGTGTGACACGGGTATTCAATAAAATCGATATCAGTGGTCGAAAAGCCGGCCTAATTGAAACAGAACAGGAAGTGGATATTGCGTTAAGTGCAAAAACAGGAGAAGGGCTGGATTTATTAAAAGAGCACTTAAAAAAATGTATAGGCTATGAGCAGTCAACAGAAGGCCATTTTATGGCGCGTCGCCGGCATTTAGATGCGCTGGATATGGCAGAAGAACATTTAAAACTTGCCAGATACAATTTAGAAGAATTACAGGCAGGTGAATTACTGGCCGAAGAATTGCGTCAGGTACAGGAAGCATTGAATGAAATTACGGGAGAATTTACGTCCGATGATTTACTGGGGCGAATTTTTTCCAGCTTCTGTATAGGCAAATAGTTCAGGGGTCGGAGTCAAACTTGACTCCGACCGCGATTCCACATTCTGTATAGTAAAATTTCAGAAGAATTCCTTTAACCTTTAACCCTTGTACCTTATCCTTCCCCCATGTTTTATACAGACTCCTACGACGTAATAGTGATTGGTGGCGGCCATGCCGGCACAGAAGCAGCATTAGCAGCTGCACGCATGGGTTCAAAAACTTTATTGTTATCTCATAATATTGAAACCCTGGGTCAAATGAGCTGCAACCCTGCCATCGGCGGCATTGGAAAAGGCCATCTGGTAAAAGAAATTGATGCCATGGGTGGCATTATGGGAAAAGCAGCGGATAAAGGCGGTATTCAATTTCGTATATTAAATCGCCGCAAAGGCCCTGCAGTGCGAGCAACCCGAGCGCAGGCAGATCGTCAGCTCTATAGACAGGCCATTCGAGAGGCATTAGAAAACCAGCCAAATTTACAGTTATTTCAGCAATCTGTTGATGACCTGATTGTAGAAAATAATCAAGTAACAGGTGTTGTGACTCAAATGGGGCTTAAGTTTAAAGCCAAGGCCGTGGTTCTAACGGTAGGTACATTTTTAGATGGTTTAATTCATATTGGAGAAAGCCATTATTCAGGTGGTAGAGCTGGAGACCCGCCATCCATTTCATTATCCAGACGTTTACGTGATTTGCCTTTTCGAGTGGATCGCTTAAAAACAGGCACACCACCTCGTATTGATTCGCGCTCCATTGATTATTCAGAATTACAGGAACAACCGGGTGATACGCCCACGCCCGTATTTTCATTTACTGGTTCAGTCAATGACCACCCGCAACAAATCAGCTGTCACATTACCTATACCAATGAAAAAACTCACGATATTATTCGTGCGGGTTTGCACCGTTCACCCATGTATTCAGGCATTATCGAAGGAGTAGGGCCGCGTTACTGCCCCTCTATCGAAGATAAAGTCGTGCGTTTTGCGGATAAAAATTCCCACCAGATATTTATTGAGCCAGAAGGCCTGACGACTAATGAAATTTATCCCAATGGTATTTCCACCAGTCTGCCATTTGATGTGCAGTTAGATTATGTGCGTTCAATCAAGGGTTTTGAAAATGCGCATATTACCCGCCCCGGTTATGCCATTGAATATGATTATTTTGACCCACGGGACTTAAAACCCACATTAGAAAGCAAATTTATAAAGGGCCTGTTTTTTGCCGGTCAGATCAATGGCACTACTGGTTATGAAGAAGCCGCAGCGCAGGGCATGCTGGCGGCTATCAATGCCAGTCAGCAGGTGGCTGATAAAGAAGAGTGGTATCCCAAACGAGATCAGGCTTATATTGGTGTGCTGGTAGATGACCTGATAACCAGCGGCACAGCAGAACCCTATCGTATGTTTACCAGTCGAGCTGAATACAGGCTTATTTTACGAGAAGACAATGCCGATTTACGCTTAACAGAACAGGCTCATAAATTAGGTTTAGTAACTGACTTACATTGGCAGGCTTTTGTAGAAAAAAAGGAAGCTATAGAAAAAGAACAACAACGCCTGCATGATTTCTGGGTGCCAGCAAAATCTGAAATATCAGATAAATTAAAACAATTCCTGGGCAAACCATTAAGCAAAGAAGCACGTGTTATTGATTTGCTGCGCCGCCCTGAACTGGATTATGAAAAACTAATGACCATTGAAGCTTTAGGGCCAGCGGTAAAAGATTCTGCGGTAGCCGAACAGGTAGAAATCCAGGCCAAATATCAGGGTTATTTAAATCGACAATTAGAAGAAATAGAAAAAGCCCGACGCTATGAAGAAAAAGCCATTCCTGAAAATATGAATTACGCTGAAGTGAATGGACTATCTAATGAAGTAAGACAAAAGCTTATTGATCACAGGCCAGCAACACTGGGTCAGGCGGGACGTATATCAGGCGTAACACCTGCTGCGATTTCATTATTACTGGTGCATTTGAAGAAAAAGCAGCTTTCCGCTTAGGTTATTGAGGTTGATGAAGTGGCCTCTTTGTCATTATAAATTTTCCCAGATTTTGAGTTTACCCAGGTAACCAGCTACAATGTAATACATATTAATACAAAGTAGGTGAAGTCATGGGTGTAACTAGCATAAGACTACGGCCAGAAATAGAAAGCCCCCTTGAAAATCTGGCTATAAAATTAGATAGAAGCAAAAATTATATTATAAATCAGGCAATAAAAGAATTTCTGGAGCGTAAAGGAGTTGCTCAACAGCGTTGGGTTGAAACGCTTGAGGCAATAGATTCAGTAAAATCAGGTAAAGTTATTGATGAAGTTGAGGTAAATGAATGGCTTGAAAGTTGGGGCAGTAATAATGAGTTGAAGCCACCTAAAATATGAAAATCACTTATACACCAGAAGCCATAGGTGATTTGATTCGGTTACGAGAATTTATAGAAAGTAAAAATCCTCAAGCAGCACAGCGTATAGCTAAAGACCTGATAAAAGGAATAAAGCAATTAAAAAGCTTTCCGCTTATAGGTGTTGAAGTTGAAGAAGCGCCTGATCCAGAAATGGTTCGTGATTTAATTATAGGTAATTATATTGTTCGGTATTTGGTTTATTCAAATGAAGTACATATATTGCGGATATGGCATCACAAAGAACGGCGCTTATAAAAAATAAATAAGGATAGGTTGAGAGTAAAGTGAATCACAGTTTTATCCTAATAAACCAGTAATACTGGGTTAGGAGATTAAAAATAAATTATGAATAATTATTATGTATATGTTTACATTGACCCTCGAAATTTTGAAGAGTTCTACTATGGCAAAGGTAAAGGCTCACGAAAAGAAGCGCATTTAAATGAAGACACTGATACTGAAAAATCAAAACGAATTAAAGCCAGTTATTCGTGTTATTGCCAGAAATCTCTCAGAGCATAATGACATAACATATATAAGTTGTTCTCTAATACCTAAAGGATATCCCCCCAAAATGAAAAAATATCTTATTTCAATCTTATTATTATGTGCCTTTTCTTTATCAGTGGCAGAGGCAAATGAAAATTATACTTCTATAAAAAGTCCCTATCCTATAGCTAAAACACTTGATCGTCTGGAAAAAATATTAAAAAGTAAGGGTATTAGAGTTTTTGCTCGTATTGATCATGGAGCAGGTGCGCGTAAGGTGGGTAAGTTATTACATCCCAGTCAGTTATTGATTTTTGGTAACCCCAGGATGGGTTCGCCACTAATGAATGAAGCGCCTATGATGGGGCTGGAGTTACCAATGAAAGCCCTGGTCTGGGAGGATGATAGAGGTCAGATCTGGTTAAGTTATTTAAACCCTTCCGTGTTGCAGCAACGTCATGGTTTGAACAATAAAAAGATTATTAAAAAAATGACAGAGGCGTTGAATGTTGTGACCCATAAAGCAGTAGCAAAAGATTAATGGAAGCACAACAACGCCTTCAGCTGGGTCTGTCTCAAATGGGGCTTGATCTGTCAGATGAAATTCAGCATAAGCTGATAGCTTATCTGCAACTGATGCAGAAGTGGAACAAAGCCTATAATCTCACTGCAATCAAAGACCTGGATCAAATGGTCATTCGCCATTTACTGGATAGCTTAAGTATTTTGTCTTATATCGATAAAGATCCAGTTCTGGATGTGGGCACGGGAGCGGGTCTGCCCGGTATTCCTCTGGCACTGGTTTTAAAAGAAAATAAATTTGTTTTACTGGACAGTAATAGCAAAAAAACACGTTTTTTAACTCAGGTGAAAATTGAGTTAGGTATTGAAAACATTGAAGTTATTCATAGTCGCATAGAAGATTTTCAGCCGGGATATTGCTTTGGCATTATTACCTGTCGGGCATTTGCAGCATTAAATACTATATTAGATCGTACCCAACATCTGGTAACATCAACAACCCGGATACTTGCAATGAAAGGCAAAGAAGAAGCCCAGACGTTGCCCGCCGGTTTTGAACAAGTGGGCAGCCATGACCTGAACGTCGCCTGGCTGGATGAAGAACGACGACTCATAGAAATAAAAAAGCCATGACTAGAATAATTGCTGTAACCAATCAAAAAGGTGGTGTGGGTAAAACCACAACCTCTGTAAATTTAGCGGCCTCTCTGGCAGCAGTAAAACGAAAAGTGTTGCTGATTGATTTAGATCCCCAGGGCAATGCCACCATGGGCAGTGGCATTGATAAATATGATCTGGAACTGAGTATTTGTGAAGTGCTTTTAGGACAATCTGATATTAAGCCCTGTATTGAATATGTGGAAGAATCAGGTTTTTCAGTGCTGCCTTCTAATAGTGATTTAACGGCTGCTGAAGTTGAGTTAATGAATGCAGATAATCGTGAGCGCCGATTACGGGATGCGCTGGAGCCAATAAAAAATGATTACGATTTTATCATTATTGACTGCCCACCTTCGCTAAATATGCTGACACTAAATGCTCTGGTTTCTGCAGATGGTGTATTGATTCCTATGCAATGTGAATATTATGCGCTGGAAGGTTTATCTTCTTTAGTAGAAACCATCGAGCAGGTTCGCAGCAGTGTTAATCCAGATTTACAAATAGAAGGTTTACTTCGTACCATGTTTGATCCACGAAACAAATTAGCCAATGATGTTTCAGACCAGTTAATTGAGCACTTTGGTGATCGTGTATACCGTACGGTTGTGCCAAGAAATGTGCGTTTAGCAGAAGCGCCCAGTCATGGTTTGCCGGTTTTAAAATATGATAAAACGTCACGTGGTGCGCTGGCTTATTTTTCATTAGCGGGTGAAATTATACGTAAACAGCTTAAAAATAATGAGCCTGCAAATGCAGTGGCATAGCTATTCTGTAGGAGCGGCTTTAGCCGCGATGCTATTTAACTAAATGATAAATCGCGGCTAAAACCGCTCCTACAAAGATTAAAAATTTAAGGTTTAAAAATGTCAGCCAGAAAAAAAGGTTTAGGTCGTGGATTAAATGCATTACTGGGCAATGCGAAAAATGTAAATGAACTGACTAATCCAGCTCCCGCATCAACAACACAAGTTAATCAATCAGGTTTGCAGCATATAGCAATAGATTTAATTGAGCGTGGAAGTTATCAGCCCCGAGTGCATTTTGAACCCGAAGCATTGCAGGAATTAGCTGACTCAATTAAAGAGCAGGGCGTTATACAGCCAATAGTTGTGCGTCCAAAAATCAGTGGTGGTTATGAACTCATTGCAGGTGAGCGCCGCTGGCGAGCATCTCAGCTTGCGGGTTTAAATGATATTCCTGCCGTTATAAAAGAACTGGATGATAAGGCCGCCGCCGCTGTTTCTTTAATTGAAAATATTCAGCGTGAAAATTTAAATCCATTAGAAGAGTCACGTGCGCTACAGCGCTTGATTGATGAGTTTGATATGACACATCAGCAGGTAGCAGAAGCGGTTAGTCGCTCACGAACATCAGTAACTAACTTATTGCGATTACGCGATTTAAATGAAGATGTAAAAACATTAGTTGATGAACGAAAAATTGAAATGGGTCATGCACGAGCCTTACTTGGTTTAACGGGAACAGAGCAAAGTCAGATTGCACGTAAAGTTGCAGATAAAGGGTTGTCAGTTCGTGAAACAGAGCAGCTGGTGCGCAAACAGCTTGATCCAAAACCTAAGATAGCAACCAGTCAGAAAGTAGATCCAGATATAAAACGTTTAACGGATGAACTAAGTGAAAGACTAGGAGCAGCTATAAACTTACAACATAAAAGTAATGGTAAAGGTAAGTTGGTAATTAGCTATAGCAGTCTGGATGAGCTGGATGGGATCTTATCTAAAATTCATTAGAGTAATTTTTAGACCAGAAAGATACTGGGGCTGGAGTTAAAAATAATCAAAGTGACAAGTTATGGGTTTTGATATTTGTCAAATTTAACTCTGATTCCAGATAAAAGAATTTCACTGAAACCCTGATAGATCAGCTATATCAGAGTTTTCCTATTTACTAAAATAAAAAAACTTTATTCTGCCATTAGCTCTTGACCCTGCACATAGCACTACTTATAATTTGCCCGCATATTAGAGAGATCTTATCGATTGTCTGGTAGGATCAGAAGATGCAGAAAACTAGCACAAATCAGATTCGCCATATTCTTTTAATACAGTTTCTGGCGACTATAGTCATATCTGTCATTCTGCTGGTATTTGATCGGGTCTATTTCTGGTCGGCACTGACGGGTGGACTAACGGCAACTTTATCTAATGCGTATTTTGCGTGGCGAGTTTTTATTAAGTCGCAGGAAACGGAAGCAGAGAAAATCCTTGTCAGCTATTATGGTGCTGAGGTTAGCAAAATTATTTTAACGGTTATGTTGTTTACAGCAGCAATTGTAATGATTAAACCGTTAAGTATGATCACACTAATTAGTGTGTATTTTTTTAATCAGTTTATTCCCGCACTGGTGTCACTTGTTCTCCCCGACAACAGTGTGATTAGGAGTTAAGAATGTCAGGTGAAAGCCTAACGTCCAGTGCTTATATAAAGCACCACCTTCAAAATATGGTTTATGGCCAATACCCCGATGGCAGTTGGGGTTTGGCGCATTCAGCAGCAGAAGCTAAGGAAATGGGTTTCTGGGCTTTTAATATCGATTCATTAGGCTGGTCTATTGGCCTGGCGATAATCTTCTTTTTCGCATTCCGTCATGCGGCAAAAAATGCTACCACCGGTGTACCAACAGGGTTTCAGAACTTTGTTGAGATGATTGTCGAGTTCATCAATACCAGTGTTCGTGGCTCATTCAGTGCTAAAAACGATATTGTGGCACCTCTGGCATTAACTGTATTTGCCTGGGTGTTTTTAATGAACCTGATGGATTTAATCCCCGTTGACTGGTTGCCTATATTGGCGCAGCAAATTGGCGCTGCATTCGGTGCAGACCCGCATCATGTTTATTTCAAAGTGGTACCGACTACAGATCCCAATATTACATTCGGCATGGCATTAGGTGTGTTCTGGCTTATGCTTTATTACAGTATTAAGATTAAAGGCATTGGTGGTTTCTTTGGTGAGCTGGCTTTCCAGCCATTTGGTAAGGCAGGTATGCCGGTAAACCTGATACTTGAAGGTGTGTCACTCATTTCTAAGCCTATTTCATTGGCATTACGTTTATTCGGAAATATGTATGCTGGTGAAACCATTTTTATATTGATCGCATTGATGTATAGCGGTGGTCTGGCTATAGGTGCATTTGGTGGTGTTTTACAACTGGGCTGGGCTATTTTTCATATTCTTATTATTACATTACAGGCGTTTATCTTTATGACGTTGACTATTGTATATCTGGATATGGCACATCAGGATCACTAGATTTTAGCGAAGGCTTATTGAATAAGCCTTCTTAAATACAGATTTTAATTTTAAACTTTTCTCACAGGAGATTTAACAATGAACGAAGCAACTGCATTGCTATATATTGCTGGCGCATTAATGATGGGGCTGGGTGCTCTGGGTGCTGCTGTAGGCATCGGTGTTTTGGGTGGTCGTTTCTTGGAAGGCGCTGCGCGTCAGCCTGAATTAATTCCAATGTTACGCACACAGTTCTTTATCGTAATGGGTCTTGTTGACGCGGTTCCAATGATCGCTGTTGGTATTTCTCTCTACATCCTGTTCGCCGTAGCTGGTGGTTAAAATAATTATTCAGTTCACTCCTGTGCAATCTCATGTCTGCATAGAAGCAATCTGAATAGTTATTTACTGTCTAAATACGAGGAATAAGCATGAATATTAATGCAACTTTAATCGGCCAGTCGATCGCATTTTTCCTGTTCGTACTTTTTGTAATGAAATATATATGGCCACCGCTGATTGCAGCGCTGGACGAACGTAAAGAAATGATTGCCGATGGTCTTGCTGCTGCAGAAAAAGGTCAGCATGAACAGGAGCTGGCAGAAAAAGCAGCTGAGAAACATATTAAAGAAGCAAAAGGACAGGCTGCTGAAATTGTTACACAAGCACAAAAACGAGCAGCTGAAATTGTTGAAGAAGCTAAAGATGATGCCAAAGAAGAAGCGGGTCGTATCGTCATAGCAGCCAATGCTGAAATCGAACAGGAAGTGAATCGAGCAAAAGAGCACCTAAGACAACAGGTTGCAGGTATTACTATTGCAGGTGCTGAAAAAGTACTGAAACGTGAAATCGATGAATCTGCGCACAGCGATATCGTTGATGATTTAATCGCGCAGATATAGGGTAAGTACTGATGTCAGATAATATTACAGCCGCACGACCTTATGCCAAAGCTGTATTTGAAACAGCACAGGCAGATTCATCTCAGACTGCATGGTCTGAAATCCTGGGTTTT
>CAZFUY010000048.1:0-1705 GCA_964522445.1 uncultured Thiotrichaceae bacterium
CGTTAATCATGGCGCACAAATTATTGATATCAATATGGGCTGCCCTGCAAAAAAAGTTTGTAACGTTCTTGCCGGTTCTGCGTTATTAAAAGATGAACACAAAGTTTCGCAAATATTACAGGCCGTTGTTAATGCTGTTGATGTACCTGTAACGCTAAAAATTAGAACAGGTTGGGATAAAAACAATCGCAATGCCGTTAATATTGCTCACATTGCAGAAGATACTGGCATACAGGCATTAGCTGTTCATGGACGCACCCGCGAATGTGCATATAAAGGTTTTGCAGAATACGACACCATTGGCGAAGTTAAGGCCAGCGTCAATATTCCAGTTATTGCCAATGGCGATATTGATTCACCTGAAAAGGCAAAATTAATTTTAGAAAAAACCAGTGCTGATGCAGTAATGATTGGTCGAGCAGCTCAGGGGCACCCCTGGATATTCCGCGAAATTAATCACTATTTAAAAACAGGTACTTTACTGGCACCTCCTTCAATAAATGAGATCAGTCAGTTACTACAGAAACATTTAGAAAATCTGTATTCATTTTATGGTGAATACATGGGCGTAAGAATCGCACGCAAACATATTGGCTGGTATTTAAAAACACAGACAAACACAGATGTTTTTCGCAAACAAATAAACAAAGTTGAAACGGCGCAACAACAGCTTAATGATGTTATTGCATTTTTTCAGAAAGAAATAATAAAAGAGTCGATTGCAGCATGAACATAATAGAAAGCAATGTTATTCAAATGACAGGTAACACAGGTCATAACGTATCAAACAATACCAGTGCAGGTCTTAGTGATACTGTTAAAAAATCATTACTGCAATTTTTTGATGAACTAGATGATAATCACCCAAATAATCTTTATGACATGGTGCTCAAACAGATAGAACTCCCTTTACTGGAAATAGTTCTTGATCGCGTAGACGGTAACCAGTCTAAAGCTGCAGAGTGCCTGGGGATCAACCGTGGAACATTACGCAAAAAGCTAAAGTGTTATGATTTAATTAAATAAAATATAAATCACGGCTAAAGCTGCCCCTGCAACTCAATACTACCCCTCCTTTGAGAACTGGTTTTAGGCTATAATCCCCAGCCTTCGACATAGACATCAATCTCAGGAAAACAAACATGAGCAATAACAGTCCCTGCCCCGTTAAAAGGGCCCTGATCAGTGTTTCTGATAAATCCGGCATTGTAGAATTAGCTAAAGCCCTGGCTGAGGCAAATATAGAAATACTTTCCACCGGCGGAACAGCTAGCTTGCTCACTGAAAATAATATTCCTGTTAAAGAAGTTTCTGAACACACCGGCTTTCCTGAAATTATGGATGGCCGCGTTAAAACACTACATCCTAAAATTCATGGTGGCGTTCTTGGCCGTCGAGGCATTGATGACGAAGTAATGAAAATCAATGGCATAGACCCGATTGATCTGGTCATTGTTAATCTTTACCCCTTTGAAGCGGCAATTGCCAAAGAAGACTGCACACTGGAAGATGCCATTGAGAATATCGATATCGGTGGCCCGGCCATGGTTCGCGCAACAGCTAAAAATCACGACTTTGTAACAATTGTGGTTAACCCAGCAGATTATGAGCGCGTTGTGAATGAAATCAATGCGGGTGGTATTACAGCAAAAACTCGCTTTGATCTGGCAGTAAAAGCCTTTGAGCACACCTCACATTATGATGG
>CAZFUY010000048.1:1805-22237 GCA_964522445.1 uncultured Thiotrichaceae bacterium
CCTGCCTGTGTTATCGTCAAACACGCCAATCCCTGTGGTGTTGCCATTAGCGAAAATATTATGGATGCTTATGACCTCGCCTATAAAACAGACCCTACTTCAGCTTTCGGTGGCATTATCGCGTTTAACCGCACATTAGATGAAACCACCGCCGCTGAAATTATTAAACGCCAGTTTGTTGAAGTTATCATCGCACCCAAAATTAATTCTGCTGCCAAAGATGTGTTAAAAGAAAAAGCCAATGTTCGTGTACTGGAATGTGGGCAATGGCAAGCATCCATTCCTGCACTGGACTTCAAACGCATTAACGGTGGATTATTAGTACAGGATCGCGACCTCGGTAAAATTACCGCAGCCGATCTTAAAGTGGTTACTGAACGTCAACCCAGCGAACAGGAATTAAACGATTTATTGTTTGCCTGGAAAGTTGCCAAATTTGTTAAATCCAATGCCATTGTTTATGTTAAAAACAGCATGACCATCGGTGTCGGCGCAGGCCAGATGAGTCGCGTTTATTCAGCCAAAGTTGCCGGTATAAAAGCTGCCGATGAGAACCTGGAAGTAAAAGGTTCTGTTATGGCATCCGATGCATTTTTTCCCTTCCGTGATGGCATAGATGCCGCACATGAAGCAGGCATTACAGCCGTCATAGAGCCAGGTGGTTCAATGCGTGACGATGAAGTCATCGCAGCCGCCAATGAGCATGGCATGGCGATGGTGTTTACGGGCATGCGTCACTTTAGACATTAAAAAAAATATTTTTACCACAGAGGACACAGAGGACACAGAGAAAATATATTTAATGTAGATGCAACGATGGCATAAATGCCTGTGAGCTGCTAGTCGCACTTGTTCGCCTTTAGGCAAACCTACAAAAACCTCTGTGTCCTCTGTATCCTCTGTGGTGCAAAAAAATCCTTGAGGAAAAAAATGAAAGTTTTAGTCATAGGCGGCGGCGGTCGCGAACATGCATTAGCCTGGAAAGCAGCTCAGTCTGCACAGGTTGAAAAAGTTTTTGTCGCACCTGGAAATGCAGGCACAGCACTTGAGCCCAAATTAGAAAACATCAACATTAATGCCGAAGATATAAGCGCATTAAAAATCTTTGCTCAGGAAAATAAAATTGACCTGACTATTGTCGGCCCTGAAGCACCTTTGGTACTGGGCATAGTTGATGACTTTAGCGCCGCAGGTTTAAAAGCTTTTGGCCCAAGCAAAGGTGCAGCTCAGCTCGAAGGATCAAAAGCTTTTACCAAAGATTTTCTTGATCGTCACAAGATTCCAACAGCAGCTTATGGCAACTTCACCAATGAAGACGAAGCCATTGCCTATATCAAACAACAGGGCGCACCCATAGTAATTAAGGCCGATGGTTTAGCCGCAGGCAAAGGTGTCATTCTTGCACAAACAGAAGATGAAGCCATCGCAGCAGTTAAAGACATGCTCTCTGGTAATGCTTTTGGTGATGCTGGCGCACGTGTTGTTGTCGAAGAATTTTTACAGGGCGAAGAAGCCAGTTTTATTTGCATGGTCGATGGTAAGAATGTTTTACCCATGGCGACATCACAGGATCACAAAGCTCGTGATGATGGCGACACAGGCCCTAACACGGGCGGCATGGGTGCATATTCCCCCGCACCTGTAGTTACCGATGAAATTTTTCAGCGCATTATGAAAGAGGTTATTTATCCAACCATTGAAGGCATGGCATCTGAAGGCAATTCTTACACCGGCTTTCTTTATGCAGGCGTTATGATTGACAATAACGGCACACCCAAAGTGCTGGAATATAATGTGCGTTTTGGTGATCCCGAAACACAACCCATTATGTTACGCATGAAATCAGATTTATCAGAACTCTGCCTTGCCGCCATTGATGGCCAGTTAGATCAGCATAAAACAGAATGGGATAAACGTTGTTCACTGGGCGTAGTTTTAGCCGCAGGAGGTTATCCTGCTGATTATAATAAAGGTGATATTATTAAAGGGCTTGAAGGACTGGACACAGAGAGCACAAAAGTTTTTCATGCAGGCACTACAAATAAAGATAATAATATTGTAACTAACGGTGGTCGCGTGCTTTGTGCCTGTGCTTTAGGCAACACCGTTGCAGAAGCCCAAACTGAGGCTTACAGGTTAGTTAAAAATATTAGCTGGAATAATGTGTATTATCGAAATGATATCGGCCATAGAGCCATTAATAGATAAACCATTAGCACGCGGGATCGGAGTCAATACCAGTAAGCTAAATATTTTCTTTACCTTACTGACATTGACTCCGACCCCTGAAAAATTTATTTAATCGGCCAAAGGATAATAATATGGCAAGCAAATACAAGGTCGTTCTTTTAAATCAGTTAAATAATAATATGGATCGTGCTCAGGTTATTAAAAATCTGGCGACTCTATTTAAATCAACCGAATCAAAAATCGAAAAAATACTCAGCAAACCTGAAACCACAATAAAAAAAGATATTAATAAAGACATAGCTGAAAAATTTTATGTAGCAATTAGAAAGGCAGGTGCGACATGCTCGCTTGTAGAAATAGAGACTGATAATAATTTTGAATTACCTGACATTCATACAGATATTCCAGAAGTAAAATCACCGTCCAGAACAGCAGAATATAAAGACCCCACGTTACAGGAAATTCCTCCGCAGCAATCAGAAAAAAACTCACAACTTGGTCTGGAAGAAAAAGAGCCGGATAAACCCCAGGAAAAACAGAGTGAAATAAAACCCGAAAATTTTACCAACATAAACGAAGATCGTTACTGTCCTGAATGCGGAACAATAAAAGCAACAGCAGATTCAGCATGTGTACATTGTGGTTACGACCCAATAAGCATTCAATTAACTGAAAAGAAAGCTCGCATTAAAAAAATAGTCAGCATAGCTTTAGTTTTCATCGTTATTATTTTAGGCACAGGCATTCCCGCATTTAATTATTTTTCTCAGCAGATGAAGCTGGAAAAAGGTTTATCACTTGCATTTGAAACACGTAACCATATTACAGAATTTATAGAAAAAACAGGTTTCTGGCCCAATCAGAATATTGATGCTGAGTTAGCAGAAACAATTGGCAATGATGTTATAGAATCCATTGTTATAGGCAATAATGCAATAATAACTGTTACCATTAGAGCTTCAATTACAGGCAGTCAAAAACAAACCCTTATTTTTACCCCCAAAACAATGAAAGGGAAAATTGTCTGGAATTGTTTAAATGGCACATTAGAAAACAGGTTACGACCTGATACCTGCAAACCCGTAGAGTAATAATTTATAACCCAATCATGACAGGGTTATAAATATTTAACCCTATATTTCACCGCCAGAAGATTTAATATTAAAAGAGACCTTTGCACGATATATTCACGAGTAAAAGTGACTAAAATTTCACTGCTTTTCGTTAGAAAACTTGCTAACATCTAGCTATTAACTGCGTTTCCTGTCTCAATCAGTAAAGTTTTAGTGCATTTTTCTTTCTCGCCTCTATCGTGCAAAGGTCTCTAAAAATATAAATAAATTTTCTTTAAAAACTTTCTAATTCATTGGTTGAATAATTGTAAACGCACCACGAACATCACCCAACCTGTAACCAGTAGCTTTATCATCAGGGTAACTGGCTTTTAACTTTGCCGCTATAACAGGCGCTATATTCTGACCATGGCATTTAAGACATACTTTTCCAGTAGGAATCGCTTTCATAAATCTGAATGATTTAACACCTTTTTCTTCCACTTCAGAGAAATAAGCCATGGGCTTAACTTTCTCCCCCCTTTTCTTCCGCACATCAAAATCCTGCAATACTTTTCTTTCCCAGGCATCAGGCGCATTAGCCGAGTTACGAAATTTCAAACTGGTTCTGGCTATTTTCCAGCCATATTTTTCTGAAAGACTTTTAGCAATAATCGGTGCAGATTCTTTACACACATTAATTGCCTCTGTAGGCCCAGCCATTTTCATCGCCGACTGTAACTGGCCTTTTAGCTGCCCCATAAACTCTTTAATTGCAACTTTGCTATCATCAATTCGTGGCTGCAAATGATTGCCTGCAAAAACAGACGAAAATGATAAAACTAACACAATAAATAAAATATTCTTCAATGGAAATCTCCTATGTATTCACAAGTCAGCATAAAAGTTATTGCATCCTAAAGAGAAATACTATGCTTTTTAATTACAGGATTCAATAACTATTATCAGAGACCTTTGCACAAAAAAAAACCGTCATCCCGGTATGCTTTTAAGCCGGGATCTAGCGAGATTCCTGCTAGAAACATGCAGGAATGACGATAAACGTATAACTATTAAAATAATTTTCTCTCGTTCAAAGGTCTCTATCAATCTAAAGAAACTGAATTTCTAAGCACACGATTAATAATATTAAACTCAGAACAATAGAGAGACAGGATTATATTTCTGTTAATATAAACAGAGAAAATCAAAACACAGTCAGACATGATATCAAAAGCCACCCTTAAAAAAGCAGCCGCACAAGAGATTATTGATTCACAACAGGTTGAACCTCTATATCAGTTCATAAAGAACCAGCAAACAGATTCTTTATCGGATAACAAAGAAGAGCCTCTTAAATTTATACGCAGCTTTGGTGATGTATTTATTACACTTGGCATAGCTTTATTAGTCATTTCTATCAAAATGACAGAATTATCAGGTTATTATTATTTAATCCCTGCCACTGCTTTTATTGTAATCGCCGAATGGCTGGTACGTGTTCGCCGTCTTGCATTACCTGGTATAGCCATACTGATTGCCATTCTATTTTTTGTAAATAAAGCCATAGCTTTCGACCATGAACACGCCACTCTTTTTGGACTTGGTATTTTAAGCATTACCAGCCTGCTATTTTATCTAAGATATAAAATGCCATTTAGCCTACTACCATTAACAGCCGGACTGGTAGCAATGACCATTATCCAGATCGGCCTGGACGTGATTAATTATCCCATTATTTTTACTGCTATTGGCATCATAATTTTTATTATCGCTATGTGGTTTGATTCACAGGATACAAAAAGAGAGTCACACCTGAGTGACAGCGCCTTCTGGTTACATTTATTAGCCTCACCATTAATTGTTCATGGTTTAATGGCATCCATGTTAACAACTGAAAACACATGGATTCAGTCAATGAATATGGAAATTATAATTGTGGTATTTTTTGCCGGATTCTTTTTACTCGCGCTGTTTGTTGATCGCCGTGCCATGCTTATTTCAACACAGATATATATGATTTATGCACTCACTCAAATATTACAGAATCAGATTAATAGCCAGAATATAATGATTTATGTGTTAATGACTCTGGGGCTATTTGTTATATTTTTTGGCACTTACTGGTATAAAACACGCCAGCTAATTTTCGGTTTTCTATCAGATAGTTTGATTAGTCGTTATGTTCCTGATTTAATGACTCAAGATGTTAAACAATAAATATTTTTTAATATGAGACCTTTGTACAGGAATAATTAAAGTTTTGAAAACACTAAAATATCTTTTTGATAGAAATTTATCATGGGCTAACTCAATCAAGGAAAAAGATCCTGAGTTTTTTTCACAGTTATCCAAACAGCAAGCTCCTGAATACCTGTGGATTGGTTGTTCAGATAGCCGAGTTCCTGCAAACCAGATAGTAAACCTGCCTCCGGGTGAGGTATTTGTACACCGAAACATCGCTAATGTTGTTGTTCATACAGACTTAAACTGTCTTTCTGTTATACAGTTTGCTGTCGAGGTTCTAAAAGTTAAGCATATAATCATTTGCGGTCACTATGGATGCGGGGGCATTAAAGCCGCCATGGAGGACCATGAACATGGCCTTATCGATAACTGGTTACGGCACGTTAAAGATGTTATTCGTTTTAATAAAGATAATTTTAAAGGATTAAAACATAATGAGAAGCTGGATTTACTCTGCGAGCTTAATGTAAAAGAACAGGTAACAAATGTTTGTAACACAACTATTTTACAAAAAGCCTGGAAGCAAGGGCGCGAACTTTCTGTTCACGGATGGATTTATAATATTGAAAATGGGATTCTAAAAGATCTGGACACCTGCATTACATCAACCGATACAAATAAGGCCAAAGCATAATATCAATGGCCTCAATAAATACACCACTATTCAGTTTTTTTCTCAGATGTAAAATACAACCATAAAAAACCTGAAACGCCTGCCAGAACAGAGGCTATAAGAATTCCAGTTTTAGCCATTAATAGATTCTCCGCAGAAGAAGCAAAACCCAGTTCTGCAATAAAGATCGACATGGTAAAACCTATGCCCCCCATTAAACCGACACCAATAATATGCTTAAAATTTAAACCCTGTGGCAGCGATGTCAGCCCAAATTTTACAGCCAGCCAGGAGAAACCCGCTATACCAATAAGTTTGCCTGCAACCAGACCAACAGCTATACCAACTGAAACAGGATGAACAACAATACTGCCAAGGGATGACCAGTCAACAGGGATACCTGCATTGGCCAGTGCAAAAATGGGAATAATAAAATAGGCAGATGGCAGGTGCATTTTACTTTCCAGTATTTGAGCAGGTGCCTGTACTAGCTGCACACCTTCTCCCAATGCTCGAACTCTGGAACGCAGCTCATCATTCTTAATAATATTTTTTTCATGCTGATAGGCCTGTTTGATTTGTTCAAGCATTCCTTTAATCTGCGACAGAAAACGATCCGGGTCATACTTGGGTCGCATGGGAATAGTAAAAGCTAAAAGAATACCCGCAAGGGTTGCATGAATACCGCTCTTTAGCATGGCTATCCACAACACACACCCCAGAAGAACATAAGGTAATGTACGCCGAATTCCTCCCAGATTTAATGAAACCAGCAATAGCAACATTGCGACAACAATACCCAGAGCAGTAATATTTATTGTCTCTGTATAAAATAGCGCAATAACCATTACTGCACCTAAGTCATCAACAATTGCCAGAGCAACCAGAAATGTCAGCAGATTTTTGGGTACTCGTTTACCCAGTAACGCCAGTGTTCCCAGAGCAAATGCAATATCAGTGGCCATCGGGATACCCCAACCATCAAAAGCATTGCCTTCAGGATTAATGCCCATATAGATAAGAACAGGTACAAGCATGCCGCCTATAGCCGCAATTATCGGCAACATAGCCTGTTTTATATCCGCCAGTTCACCTACCAGAATTTCACGTTTAAGTTCCAGACCAATGACGAAAAAGAACAGCGCCATCAAACCATCATTAATCCAGTGATGCAGTGATTTGGATAACTGGAAGCCCTCAACACCAATTGTAAATGTCATTTTCAACAGGTGATGGTAAGCATCATTCCATTGACTATTGGCAAGATATAATGCCGCCACCGCACACAGCATAAGCAAAACGCCACTGGTAGTCTGACGGTGAATAAAATCTTCCAGTGGGGTTAATACCCGATCAAAGGCCTTTTCCCATGGCATAACATATTCTTTTCCAATTATTTTTTTCATAGTAAAACTCTAATTCAGTATTTTATGGCGCATGCTTATTTTTATAAAATTTTAAGTAAACTCATATACTTATGACTATGTTTTATAGCATACCTTAGAAATATAAATTGTGATCTTTAAATTTGCAGGCTATTTAGAAAAATAACCTGCAAACTCAAAATACATAAAAGAGCTGAACTTATCTGATCCCCCTATTCTTCACCATTCATAAATCCCAGTAGATGCAATAAACTGGTAAACAGATTAAAGATAGATACATAAAGAGTCACAGTTGCCATAATGTAATTGGTTTCACCACCATGAATAATATTACTGGTTTCATACAGAATAAGACCCGCCATCAGCAGCACAAACATGGAAGATACGGCCAGTGATAATGCAGGCATTTCAAAAAATACTGAGCCAAGCCCTGCAAGGAAGGCAACTAAAATACCTGCCATCAAAAAGCCGCCCATAAAACTAAAATCCTTTCGGCTCACTAGCGCATAACCTGACAGACCAAGAAAAATAGCACCCGTGCCACCCATAGCCGTCATAACAATCTGGCCTCCATTGGGCAAGCTCAGATAGCTATTAAGAATTGGCCCCAGCGTATAGCCCATGAAACCAGTCAGAGCAAATACAAAGGCAATCCCTAAGCTGCTATTACGATATTTGCTGGTAGCAAATAGCAATCCAAAGTAACCACCCAGCGTTAGTAATAAGCCAGGGTGTGGCAGCTTCAGGGTCATTGATACACCTGCGATTAAGGCGCTGAATAATAATGTCATGGACAGCAGGCTATAGGTGTTACGAATAACATTATTTGTGGCAAAAACAGCTGATTGTGTATTGGTTGTAGTACTTGTTATTGGTGTACTCATGAGGGGTTATCTCCTGTTAGATTAGTTTGCTTCACGCAATTCAATTTGTGGCTCGATATATTCAGGAACAGGTAAACGCCCCCTGTCACGATGCCGTGCCAGCCGACGGCCAACTGTACGACCCGCACGATCAGCAGCACGATCTATGGCCACATAAAGATCAACTTCTGTATCTTCAATCACCACATCAGTTAACTGAGGGAGCACCACCTGGATATGGCAACATTTATCTGCTCCACCACGTGGTCCATTAATATCTGATAGTCGCACCATGACACGCCGAATGCGATCATCTCTGCTGCTTAGAGCAAATCCCAGACGGCGCTCAATATAGTTACGTAAGGCGCTGGTTAATGAAAAGTTGCGAGCCTGAATATCGATCTGCATAGTCATCTCCGATATATTGATAGTGAAATATAGATTAGGCCTATTTAAAACTAAGGAAAAGTCGATTATTATTACTGTATTGTTCGTATTTAACGAAGTGACAGCAAAACAATGATTAACTATAAACACCTTCACTATTTCTGGGTGGTAGCAAAAGAAGGAGGCATCGCACGCGCCAGCGAGCATTTGCACTTAACACCTCAAACCATCAGCGGGCAGATCAGCCTGCTGGAAGAAAATCTGGGCGAGGCACTTTTTACACGAGCTGGACGAAATCTGGAGCTGACTGAAACGGGTCGACTGGCATTGAGTTATGCCGATGAAATTTTCTCACTGGCAGGCGAGCTGGAAGAAGTGGTGCGCAATCTTCCGGGTGACAGACCGATGGTATTCAGGGTAGGCGTAGCCGATGTTGTACCCAAGTCTATCGCCTATCGTTTATTAGCTCCCTCACTAAAATTACCGGAAGCTGTGCGCATCATCTGCCGTGAAAACAGCATCGACTCTTTACTGGCTGAACTCGCACTACATCGAATTGATCTGGTTATAGCAGACGGCCCTATCCCTCCCAGCATCAATGTGCGCGGCTTTAACCACCTACTTGGAGAATGTGGCATCAGTTTTTTTGCCATCCCAAAACTGGCGGATAAACTAAGAGAAAATTTCCCTCAAAGTCTCAAAGGCGCACCCTTACTATTGCCGAGCGAAATGACAGTCGTGCAGGGTCGATTATTAAAATGGTTCAACAAACTTCACATCCAGCCTCGCATCGTAGGTGAATTTGATGACAGCGCTCTAATGAAAGCTTTCGGTCAGGCAGGTGCAGGAATTTTTATTGCACCGACCCCCATTGCTCATGAGGTAGAAAAACAATATGGCGTGGTTGTTATAGGGCAGACAGACGAGGTACGAGAACAGTTTTATGCTATTTCGGTAGAGCGAAAAATATCCCACCCCGCAGTCGCAGCAATCACAGAGACTGCTCGTGAGTGGCTTTTTCGAGATAATCCAGCATCAGCCAAACAAAAAAAGAAGTAGAAAAAACATGATTAATAACACCACTACACGCAAACAAAGTATTACTCATATAACTTTAGGCGTACACGGTACTCGAACATTCTGAAGCATTTGAATAAGCTATAGAAGAGGCAGCCACTATGAATACTGAATATCTGCTTGATATTATTATTCTGCTATCCGCAGCAGTAATTGCCGTGCCTTTGTTTCAATCTTTAGGCCTTGGTGCAATACCTGGTTTTTTAGTCGCCGGAATAGTATTAGGACCATCAGGGCTGGGCTACATTGAAAATCACAATGAAATTGCTCACTTTGCTGAACTGGGCGTTGTTCTACTGTTATTTGTAATTGGCATAGAGATTAACCCTTCCCGCCTGTGGAAAATGAAAGCACTTGTATTAGGACTTGGGTCACTACAGGTTTTAATAACCGGCGCAGTAATAAGCCTCATCGCCCACGAGATTCTTAATTCTTCATGGAAAATTTCACTATTAATAGGGCTGGCACTGGCTCTTTCATCAACTGCTTTTGTACTTCAATTATTAGCAGAAAGAAAACTACTGTCTTCAAGTTACGGCAAACCCGCTGTTGCCGTATTACTATTGCAGGATCTGGCCGTTGTTCCTCTTCTGGCTTTTGTTTCATTAATCGCCACACCGGAGCTAACTGTAGCCGAAGATATTTTTCTGGCACTGGCTGAAGCGCTCACCATTCTTATACTTATAATTGTAATAGCCCGATACGTTTTAAATCCATTGCTTAACATACTGGTTCGCTTTGGATCACCTGAAATATTCACCGCATCAGCTTTATTATTAGTACTGGGCTCTGCACTTGCGATGGAAAACATCGGCCTATCTATGGCAATGGGCGCTTTTATTGCCGGCCTGTTAATTTCTGATTCATCTTATCGGCATCAGATTATCGCCGAGATTCAACCCTTCCGTGGCCTGTTACTCGGGTTGTTTTTTATGTCGATGGGTATGGCATTAAATCTCAACCGTTTTCTGGAAACACCTCTTACACTATTAGCCATTGTTATTGCATTAATTGCTATTAAATTTATTATTCTCTGGCCATTGTCACGCAGCTTCGGCATAAAAGGAAAAAACTCTATTTCTATTGCTTTGCTACTGGCACAGGGCGGTGAATTTGCATTAGTACTGTTTGCTCTGGCAAAAGGTACTGGGCTATTAGATGACATATTATTCCAGCAGCTCCTTATCATTGTTCTTCTCAGTATGCTGGCGACACCTGCGCTGGAAAAATTAGCATACCAACTGTTTTCAACTTCTGAAAAAAATTTAACCAGCATAGATAAAACCAGCCAGATAGATTCAAAAACAAGTCATATCATTCTTGTTGGTTTTGGAAGAATGGGACATAGAATTGGCAGCATTATGGAATCAATGAACATTCCTTATGTCGCCATTGATAACAATGTATCTATTGTGGATAGAGAACGTGCTGAAGGAAAGTCTGTGTATTTTGGAGATGCTCAACGCCCCGAAGTACTAAGAGCATCCGGCATTACAGACGCTCTTCTGGTTATCGTTTCAATTGATGATTTTGAAGCCACTGAACAGGTTGTATCTTCGCTTCATTCTGCATTTCCAGACATTCCGGTTTTTGCACGTGGCCATGATCTTAACAAGTGCCGCGAACTTATTAAACTTGGCGCTCACTCCACCGTCTCAGAAACACTTGAAGCCAGTGCAGAACTTGCTCGTGTTGCATTGCTTCATATAGGCGCTGAAAATTCTGAAGTAGAAGTCGCTCTGGATCTCTTTCGAAAAGATTATTACGAACGAATTAATAAAGATATACACAAGGCACAAATTAAACATGTTTAACACCTCAGCAGCCACACTTAAATTACTTGCATCTCTGGTCTGGTACAGCGGTGCCGCTATACTTTTTACCAAAAGCACTATGCTGTTACTTAAAGCAAAAAGTATAAATCCAGAACAGCCCTGGATATGGCTTGCTGTTTTAACTGGCTTAATATTTGGCATTATTAAGGCAAAATATTTATACAGGCGATTGTGCATTAAAAATCTGAAAAGAATTAATTCACTAAACCAGCCAAAACTCTGGCAATTCTATCGAATGCGATTTTTTATTTTTTTATCTTTTATGATTTTATTAGGGCAAGCTTTATCTCAACTGGCAAATGAAAATTATACTTTACTTATTAGTATGATAATTGTCGAAATATCAGTTGCTACCGCATTACTTGGCAGCAGCAACTGTTTCTGGAAAAAATTAGAAAATTAAATATCCACATTCTAAAAACATGGTTTTAATTTTGCCCTGTAAGGACGCAGAAAAAGCCAACAAATACTTCGTCATTCCTGCATGCTTCTCGCAGGAATCCAGTGGCTTTGAATTACTAAAAGTCCATTGATTACTTTAATAACAATTAAAAATAGTCCTAATTATCTTTATTCCAGAACATCAGCAATAACATCCTCACCATCATCTTCTTCAGGTTCTTCTTTCTCCATCAATGACAAGCCACCAAACGATTCTGCTTCTGCACCTGTTTTCTTACCTGGCGAATCCTCATTAAGTTCAATTTTAAGACGCAGGTTGTTTTCTGAGTCTGCATTTTTCAAAGCTTCTTCTTTGCTTATTTTTCCCTGCTTAAATAAATCCAGCAATGCAACATCAAATGTTTGCATACCCATACGTTCTGATTTTTCCATTACTTCTTTTATTTCGGCAACTTCACCCTGTTTAATCAGTTCTTCGACTCTTGGTGAATTAAGTAATACCTCAATAGCCGCACAGCGTTTACCATCCACTGTAGGGATTAGTCTTTGCGATACAAAAGCACGTAAATTTAATGACAGATCCTGAAGCAACTGTGAGTGCCGTTCTTCAGGAAAAAAATTAATAATTCTATCTAATGCCTGGTTTGCATTATTAGCATGCAGTGTTGAGATGGCCAGATGCCCTGTTTCTGCAAACGCCATAGCATGCTCCATTGTTTCCTGATCACGTATTTCTCCAATTAAAATAACATCGGGTGCCTGACGTAATGTGTTTTTTAATGCATCTTCAAAACTATCGGTATCCATACCCACTTCACGTTGATTTATAATGCAACCTTTATGACTGTGTACATATTCAATAGGGTCTTCAATAGTGATAATATGGCCTTTACTATTTGTATTTCGATGATCAATCAATGCCGCTAATGACGTTGATTTTCCTGAACCTGTGCCACCCACAAATAACACAATACCTCGCTTACTCATAATGACTTCTTTTAATATTTCCGGCAGTCCCAAATCATCGAAATTTGGAATTTCAGCCTGAATATTTCGAATCACCATTGAGACTTCATTGCGCTGCTTAAATATATTAACCCGGAAACGACCCACGCCAGGCTCTGATATCGCCAGATTCATTTCTGGTTTAGTTTCAAAATCCTTTCTCTGAGCATCCGTCATAATTTCATAGGCCAGCTCTTTAACCCAGCCAGGCGGTGCTTTTTGTTTGGACAATGCGGTTAATGTGCCATGAAACTTTGCACTGGGAGCAGCACCTGTAGACAGATAGAGATCGGAGCCGTCTTTTTCAGCAAGAACTTTAAGATAAGGGGTAACTTTCATAATTATTTTTCAGATACATATTGATTAGCGATACTGAATAATAATAGTCGGTTTCAAAAAAATATCAGCCGATCAGAGACAGAAATTTAGTAGAAACTATTTCCCAGAGGCTCACCCGTTGCAGGCATGAGTTTTACCCCTAGCGGCCCTCTTGGAACCGATATGTTAAGCAACTCCCCATCTCTTAATACATTAACAATCACCGCTTCACCTCGTAGCCCCTGAGTGGTTGCTTTATTGATCTCATTCCACTTAAAAATATTTTTATCTGCGTAACTTAAAATCATATCACCTGTTTCAAAACCTGCCTGATCGGCTGGCGAACCCTGCATTACAGATGCAACAGACACCCGATTCGGTTTTCCTGATGCATACAGATAACGATCATAGGTATCATCACCCAGTTCTTCACGAACTGAACGAGCCTGTGCATTTAATTTACGTAACTCTTTTATATAACGAGGAGTATTAATAAAGCTCTCTCTTACAGCACGATCTTTTAAATCAAGTTTCTGGAATTCCTGCTCATCCTTCTTTCGTATAATATCTGCTGCAAGTTGTTCATCTATACCGGCATCAATAAGCAACGCTTTTGTTAAAGGCTTACTAATACTGGAGAATTTGTGTGTTGAAGAATTTTGTTGAGGCTTATGCTGGTTAATATCTTCTAACTTTAATTCTATATCCGCTATTGTTTTTTCAAGTGCTGTGATTCGATTATGTAATCGTTCTATATCTTCTGCAGAAGAAGAATAAGTCTCTGTATAATCAGAATATGAGCTGTCTGCTGTATTCTCCAACTCAATAGCTTTTACATTAACTGGCGTATTTTTTTTGTCTACAATAAAAAAACCAATTGAAATTCCAGCAATAAGAACAAGAAAAAATGAAAATAACTGTTGTTTCATAAAAATACAATACTCAGGCTAAACTCTTCTTCCTAAAAAAGAAACAACAGTCATAACACCACTAATCAGTAGCAGAATTGATGAGAGAGCTATTAAAGCCTCAGCCATAGTTATACCAAAAAGTAATTCAGGCGTATAACCACAGGTTGTTTTTATTTCAAAAAAAAGTGGAAACCAGCGATCAAGTGCAAACCAGTCAGGCAGACCAGAATTCATATCACAGCTTCCCATAATAGTACCTCGCTCCACTCCTAGTAAAATATATGAGCGTTCAAATAATCCAACCATCATTAGAGTAATGATGCCATGCGCAACCACACAGAACATCCAGACTTTACGCATAAACAGCGCAAGAAAAGCAATCAGAGTAAAACCCAAAACCCAGATTCTTATATGAATACATAATACGCAGGGCCACTCATCCAGAACATATTGGTAATAAAGCGCTACGGCCTCTAAACTTAAACCCAGAGCAATTAATAAAACCCAGTATATAGCGCATTGACTGGTTACTATTAACTTATCAAGCATTTTTGTTTTTCCTTACTGCATTTTTATAATGACAATTATTAATCAACATAATTCCGTTGATACACATCACCACCCATTTTATTAATCTGAAAATTAATCATTTTGTCAAAAACCTTAAGCAATGGGCGATATTTTTTCTGATTATTCTCTAATTGCCCCAGACTCATCACTATTGCCTCAATGGTTGATAAGCAGTTATCTTGCGGTGCTTTTCGTATTCGATAATTTGAGCGAGTTTCAGGGTTTAATTTAATACAGGGTAATGAATGCAAATTAGATGATAAATGCCATATTTTACTGGCTTTACGCCAGGTCGCATCAATAAATATTAAGTTAATTTTTTCTAAACCACCCTGTTTTAAACTATCATTTACCACTTCCTTCATACAATGACTAAAAGATAAGGCGTTAGCAGAAGGATAGACTACAAATGTAGTTGCAGAATATTTTTCTATTAATGTATTTAACTGCTGGTTAGCCGAGAAATCTTCACCTGTTAGACATTGATAGTTTTGCAGATACAATTTCGCTATTATTGCACTACCCTTAGCATTCTTTGTTTCTGTCGGGTGCTGTAAAACACAGATATTAACCGGATTATCAACTTTGGAAGTTAAACCACATATACAGGCCTGTAAGGCTTTATTACATTGATAACAATATGCTCGCGTCATTAGAAAATATTACTATAAAAAAAGCAGAAGGTTTTATGTTAATGCAGGTAAAACGTTTTTATCGCGAACATAAAATGAAACCACAGGCAGCTAAATCAGATGATATTTATATTGCACTTTTAAATAACAGGTTAATCGGCGCAGTTAGATTATGCCCCCATGAAAACACATGGTTACTCAGAAGCATGTGCATAAAAACTAATCTACGAAACCAGGGCATTGGCCACTTTATGCTTAGTCAGTTGACTGAAATTTTAGCAGAAAAACAGTGCTATTGTTTTCCCTTCACTCATCTGGAAAATTTTTATAATAAAACTGGTTTTAATAAAATTGAGTCAAAAGATGCTGCTAAGGTAATAGAAAAGAAATACAGTGGCTATCTGGCTAATGGTAAGAAAATATTATTGATGCAGTTTAGAAAAAAACAGCCCTGAATTTACGCTATTTTTATCCTGACAACATTCATGACTTCCATATTCATGCCAGCAACTGATTGTATATCAGGATAATAGGTTAGATTTACTCTTTGGCCTGTAATGTTTTTGTAGGCTTTCTGACGTTTGTATTTAAACGGCACATCGCAGCCTTCGATCATCAGCGTATTAATAATCCATTTACCAGAATCTCTTTGTACGTGAGACACAACTTTCACCATATCTGTATGCGTGAGTTTCTGATGTTTCTTTAGTAATTTATCAACATCTGTTTTCATGCACTGAATTTAACACGTAAATTATAAGCCTGAAAAAATCAACTGGATCAGACCTGTATTTACTATTACCTCTTCATAGAGGCAAAAAACTCAGCATTAGTTTTCGTTGCTGCTAATCGCTCCAGCAGGAATTCCATCGCACTGAGCTCATCCATTGGGTGCAGTACTTTACGCAGCACCCACATCATTTGCAGTTCTTCTGCACTGGTTAATTTTTCTTCGCGACGCGTTCCAGAACGATTAACATTAATTGCAGGATAAATACGCTTTTCAGCAATACGTCGATCCAGATGGATTTCCATATTACCTGTGCCTTTGAATTCTTCGTAAATAACTTCATCCATTTTGGAGCCGGTATCAACCAGTGCTGTAGCAAGTATGGTAATACTGCCACCTTCTTCGATATTACGTGCTGCACCAAAGAAACGTTTTGGACGATGCAGGGCATGTGCGTCAACACCACCCGTCAATACTTTTCCTGACGAAGGTATTACGGTGTTATAGGCACGTGCTAAACGAGTAATAGAGTCTAAAAGAATAACCACATCTTTTTTATGCTCTACAAGACGTTTGGCTTTTTCAATAACCATTTCAGCAACCTGTACATGACGGCTTGCAGGCTCGTCAAAAGTACTCGATACCACTTCGCCACATACCATGCGACGCATTTCTGTTACTTCTTCTGGTCGTTCATCAATCAGTAAAACAATCAACACACAATCAGGATTATTGGTTGCTATGGATTGAGCAAGATTACTCAACATCATTGTTTTACCCGCTTTAGGGGGTGAAACAATAAGGCCACGCTGACCTTTGCCCAAAGGTGAAACGAGATCGATAATACGTGCTGTTATGTCTTCTGAACTGCCATTGCCACGTTCAAGAATTATGCGTTCTTCCGGATGTAATGGTGTCAGGTTCTCAAACGCAACTTTATTACGCGCATGCTCTGGTGCGTCATAATTAATTAAATCGACTTTAAGCATTGCAAAATAACGCTCACCATCTTTAGGTGGACGAATTTTTCCGGTTAACGTATCACCCGTTCTTAATCCAAAGCGTCTAATTTGACTAGGTGATACATAAATATCATCTGGACCAGCAAGATAAGAACCCTCTGCCGATCGAAGAAAACCAAAACCATCCTGGAGTATTTCTAAAACACCTTCACCAAAAATATCTTCACCGTTTCTGGCGTGTGCTTTTAGTATTGAAAAGATAATGTCCTGTTTTTTTGCCCTGGCTAAATTATCCAGTTTCATGGATTGTGCAATTTCAACTAATTCAGCGGGATTTTTTTTCTTAAGTTCAGTTAGATTCATAGAGGATAGTTTTTCGGAATAGATTAAAAATTAATAGGAAATGGGTTTTGTTTTTTAAGTTTTACTGGTCTTGACCTGAAGGGTCTTTTAAATTGATCGGAGAATACACCTTGCCTGGCGCGAAATCCCCGTCGATGGATGCATACACTAACACACTAAAAAGCAATCGTCTACATATGCAAATAACCAATTATCTAAAACCGTGCCTTTATTGATAAGTAATAAAGGCACGGATTTAACTTTTTATAGATTACTGTCTAAAAAAGCAGTTAACTGTGATTTTGATAGCGCACCTACTTTGGTCGCTTCAACTTCACCCGCTTTAAAAAGCATTAACGTTGGAATACCGCGAATACCAAATTTTGGTGGTGTCGCTGGATTTTCATCAATATTCAGCTTGGTGATTTTAACCTTGCCATCATATTCTGTCGCAATTTCTTCAAGAATAGGCGCAATCATTTTACAGGGGCCACACCAGTCTGCCCAGTAATCAACCAGTACAGGTAAATCTGCCTTTAATACATCACTTTCGAAACTGTCATCAGAAATATAAACAATATCGCTCACGTTATTACGCCTCCGGTTTAATCCTATCCCATACTTTCCATCAATTTGTCATTAAAACTTTACAGCAATAAATACAGTTTAGTGAATACAAATAAGATGGGATATTTTTTTGGTAAATGAATTATTTGGTGAATTTCTAAATTATTGGTTCAATATATTAGCTAATTTCTGGCATTTGTACAGCCTAAAATTTAACCATTCCTAGGATTATTACCCAAATCGTAGTAGATTAGCGCAACTTTTTTAAATACCCATACTTATGACAACACATTTAACAGACACTCGCTTCGACCAGTTTGAATTACCCGACACCCTGCTACAGGGCATAAAAGAAGTCGGTTTTGAATACTGCACCCCTATTCAGGCAGAAACGCTGCCAGTTGGCCTTAAAGGCCAGGATGTCGCCGGGCAGGCACAAACGGGCACGGGTAAAACCATGGCCTTTCTGATTGCACTGTACAATCATCTACTCACACAGCCTGCACCTGAAAATCGCAAAGTAAACCAGCCCAGAGCACTCATTCTTGCTCCCACCCGAGAACTTGCAATACAAATCCATAAAGATGCAGTGCTTTTAAGTAAACACACCGGATTAAAGTTAGGTCTTGCCTACGGTGGTACAGGCTATGATCAACAACGCAAACAACTCACCGATGGCGTAGATATCCTTATCGGCACACCCGGCCGCTTAATCGATTATTTCAAACAACATGTTTATGACCTACGCGCCTGTCAAAGCCTGATTATTGATGAGGCTGATCGTATGTTTGACCTTGGTTTTATTAACGATATTCGTTATTTAATCCGCCATTGCCCAACACCAGAGAAACGCCTGAGCATGTTATTTTCTGCCACTTTATCTTTACGCGTGCAGGAACTGGCCTACGAACATATGAATAGCCCGGCAACAATAAAAATTGAGTCTGAAAAGCGCACTGCAGATAAGGTAGATGAACGTGTTTATTACCCTGCTAATTCAGAAAAAATCCCTTTATTACTTGGTCTGTTTGAAAAAGAAAAACCCTCACGCTGTATTATTTTTATTAACACCAAACGTGTTGCCGAGAATATTTTTGCCTGGCTCAAAGGCAATGATTATCATGCGGCGATTCTGTCAGGTGATGTACCGCAACGTAAACGCGAATCACTGTTAAAACAGTTTCAGGATGGCGAATGTAATATTTTAGTAGCCACCGATGTTGCCGCTCGTGGTTTACATATACCAGAAGTGAGTCATGTTATTAACTTTGACCTGCCTCAGCTGGCAGAAGATTATGTACACCGTGTTGGGCGTACCGCACGAGCAGGTGCCAGTGGTCACGCCATTAGCTTTGCCTGTGAAGATTACGCTCATTACCTGCCAGAAATTGAAGCCTATGTTGGTCACAGCATTCCTAACCAGCCTGTTAGCAATGATCTATTAGTAGAGCCAAAACCCGCAGCAAAAATTGAACGGCACCGCCGCCCCAATCGCAAACAGGGTAATCAAAATAATAAAAATCGTAACCGACATCACTCACACAATAAGCAACGCAAAGCATAAGTGGATGCCAGCCTGGGACTATATTTAGCAACAGGTGCCTTTGCAGGCGTTATAGCAGGCATGCTGGGGGTTGGCGGCGGCCTTATTATTGTACCGATACTGGCAAGCCTGTATGCCAGCCAGGGCATGGCCAGCGACATCATTATGCATCTGGCTCTGGGCACATCACTGGCAACCATTGTCATCACCTCCATTTCATCCATTCACGCTCATCATAAACATCAGGCTGTACTCTGGCCCATATTCTGGAAACTAACACCCGGCATACTTATTGGTGCATGGGCAGGTGGCTGGCTGGCCACTCTTATACCCAGCAGCAGCTTAAAACATGTTTTTGCTATTTTTGAACTGGCCGTTGCGATACAGATGATTTCAGGCAGCCAGATTGATCAACACAGATCACTACCTGACTCATTAGCAACAAACTCAGCCGGTGGTTTTATTGGTGGAATATCTGCAATAGTGGGCATTGGCGGCGGCACACTTACTGTGCCTTTCCTGCTATGGAACAGTATTAATATGCGTAATGCGATAGCAACTTCTGCTGCCTGTGGTTTACCCATTGCCATCGCAGGCTCTTTGTCTTATATGGTTGCTGGCTGGGATAATTCATTATTGCCAGAGAACACACTGGGCTTTGTACACTTACCAGCCTTTCTCGGCATTATTATTGCCAGTGTACTTTTTGCACCTTTGGGGGCGCAGCTTGCGCACAGGCTTCCTGTAAAAACTTTAAAAAGGGTATTTGCAGTGTTTTTGTTTGTTGTTGCTGGGAAGTTG
>CAZFUY010000049.1:0-22092 GCA_964522445.1 uncultured Thiotrichaceae bacterium
GTATTCAGTATATTCTGGATGGTCAACCTGCCCAGGCAAAAACTGCATCGGGTATACTTTCCGTGCATCAGGCGCAGGCGGCCAGCACGTTAATAAAACAGATTCTGCTGTGCGCCTTACCCACCTTCCCACAGGCACTGTTGTGGAATGCCAGGACGAACGTTCACAACATAAAAATAAAGCGCGCGCCATGTCATTATTGCAGGCACGTATTGTTAATGCTGAAAAAGAAAAACTTGATGCAGAACAGGCCGAAACACGCAAGTCATTAGTTGGCAGTGGTGATCGTTCTGAGCGGATTCGTACTTATAATTTTCCACAGGGGCGAATAACTGACCACCGAATTAATCTAACTCTATATAAGTTAGATGACTTTATGCAGGGCGAACTTAATCAGGTTATTGAACCCTTAATTAATGAATATCAGGCAGAACAACTTGCTGCACTTTCTGAACTGTGATCATTTCTGAACTTTTAAAATATATCCAGGGTGTCGGAGTCAAAGTTATTTACTTTTATGCCAGCCTGACACATTAATAATCAACTTTGACTCCGATACCTGAGCCATGATCATTAGTGAACTTTTAAAAAAATCCTCATTACAGTTAGAAAAAATATCCGATTCAGCACGGCTGGATGCTGAAGTTTTGCTTTGTTCTGTTTTAGAAAAAAATCGCAGCTACCTGATGACCTGGCCAGAAAGAAAACTAACAGAAAATCAGCTTAAGCAATTTAAAGAATTACTTGATCAACGTTTGCAGGGAAATCCCATTGCACATATTACTGGTCATAGAGAATTCTGGTCACTGGACTTAAAAATAACTAAAGACACTTTAATTCCAAGACCTGAAACTGAATTATTAGTTGAACAGGTTTTACAACAATTCCCCATAACAACAAAAAAATCTTTACTCGATCTTGGCACAGGCAGCGGCGCTATTGCACTTGCCATTGCATCTGAACGACCTCAGTGGAAAATAACAGCAACAGATCAATCCACATCGACCTTAAATATCGCACATGAAAATTCTCAACACTTAAAAATAACAAATATAGAATTTAAACAGGGCAACTGGTTTCAGGCTGTTTCCAATAAGAAATTTGATATTATTGTCAGCAATCCACCCTACATAGTAAATACAGATCCACATCTAAAGTCAGGCGATGTCAGCTTTGAACCTCTCTCTGCATTAGCTTCTGGCATTGACGGGCTGGATGATATTAATAAAATTGTCACTCAGGCTAAACAGCATCTTAATGCGGGTGGTTTTCTTATTATTGAACACGGTTATGATCAACAATCTGCCGTTAATAAAATTTTTCAGAAAGCAGGCTTTAATAAAATCACTCAAACTCAGGATCTATCAAACACCCCTCGTAATACATCTGGTTTTTTATAATTATTTATCAGCACTTAATCTTTGTTTATAAGCGATCACTTAATAACAAAAAAACACTTGATATATCTCAATTTTTGACCTAGTTTAGAGTCATGAAGCAAATAGAAGATCTTATCAAAAGAAGGGAAATACGGTTCTGCCATTTGCACCCTGATCCTGATCAGGCCAGAAGCGTATTATTACTCCTGAGTGATGCTGAAGGCATCACCGATATTCAGTTTATTGATGAGCTGTGCCTGTCTGTTAGTTATGATGTTCGCATACTCACTTTACAGGCCATTGAAGATATTTTAATGCGACTCGGCTACCACCTCGATAACCGCCTGCTTATTCGTATGAAACGCGCTTTATATGCCTACTCTGAAGAAACGCAGAGAGATAATCTGGGATGCTCAACAGAAGCCGACAACCACACAACGGTATTTGTTAAGCGCTACAGTAGCAATCACCACGGCTGCAGAGATAAACGCCCAGAACACTGGCGAAAATATCTTTAAATCATAGCCGCCCTGCTGTTAGTATTCATCCTCTATGAATGATGAACAACTCCTGCGTTACAGCCGACAAATTCTTCTTCCTCAATTTGATATTGAAGGCCAGCAAAAACTACTCGATGCGCATGTATTAATTATTGGTCTGGGTGGACTGGGATCACCTGTTGCCATGTATCTTGCATCAGCGGGCATAGGCGAACTCACTCTGGTTGATTTTGATAAAGTTGAACTTTCAAATCTACAGCGACAAATCATTCACCGCACAAAAAATATAAACCAGCCAAAAGTAGAATCTGCCAGAGAAAACTTATTGCAGTTAAATCCCGAAATAAAAATCAACTGCATAAATAAAAAACTGGATGAGGCTCAGCTCAATGAACTGGTAAGTGATGTTTCTGTCATTGTTGATGCAACAGATAATTTTGAAATACGTTTTGCTATCAATAAAGCCTGTGTAGAAAATAGAAAACCACTGGTATCTGGTGCGGCTATTCGCATGGAAGGTCAGGTCAGTGTTTTTGATATGAGCAAAGATGATAGCCCCTGTTACCGTTGCCTGTATGATGAAAATGGCGGCGTTGCAGAAACATGCAGTGAGAATGGGGTGCTTGCACCAATGGTGGGAATTATAGGCAGTATTCAGGCCATGGAAACCATTAAACTTATTTCAGGCGTTGGCGAAACTTTAACAGGAAAACTATTAATAACCGACAGCATGTACCAGGAATGGCGTAGTATGAAATTAAAGAAAGATCCCTGCTGCCCTGTATGTGGAACTAACAAGCATAAAAAATGAAAAGCATATCCCTGCCGCGACATATCGCAAATAGATTACTCACTATTGCTCAAAGCAATCCCGAAACAGAAATTTGTGGATTAATAGGCGCTGTTAACGGCCTGCCCAAAACAGTTTATTCTGTAGAAAATATTGCTCAGGACAAGCTGCATTTATTTGAAATGAACCCTGGCAGACAAATTGATGCCATGAAACAAATGCGCAATAAAGGAGAATCACTGTTTGCAATTTTTCACTCTCACCCTGACGCACCAGCAGAACCCTCTGAAACAGATTTACAGCAGGCAAGCTACCCTGAAGCACTTTATTTAATTATTTCATTAAACACTACAGGCGTAATTGAAATGAAAGGATTTTATTTAACCGATAAAAAAATAATTAATACAGAGCTTGTATATAGCTAATTGGTATTAGTAAAAAATAATTAAAAAACAAATCTCCAACTATAAAAATAAAAGATCTGCAAAACTCAGAAGAATTGACTATAAGTAAACTAGACAGCGCCCTTTAAATCTGCCGTTGTCACTAAATATTGCTGAACTAATTGCAGCCTTTAAAATAATAATACTGAATTTCATCAGTCTATAACTCCCCCTTTCCACCCAGGGTTCCTGACTGAGTTTGGCTATTTATTTAGCCTATAACTTAAATTTTCAGTAACACCTTTACAATTTAGAACAACTATCTTAACTAAGTCTGAACGGATACATGACTATTGAAATGATAAACAAGATAAACCATTTTAGAGAAAAACAGTTATGCATCCATATAAAAACTTAAGTCTAAGAATGCGATTCACCCTGTTATCAGGTTTATTAGCAGCCATTGTTATTATTGGAAATGGCCTGCTTATTTCAGGTAACTCAACAATTACTGAGCAATCTACACGGCTGGCTGAATATGAGATTCCTCTGGCTGAAAAAGCCTACAAATTAAAACTGGCAGTAGTGCAGGTACAGCAATGGTTAACCGACATCAGTGCTACCCGGGCACAGGATGGCTTAAATGATGGTTTTGATCAGGCTGAAGAGCATGCTCAAAAATTTAGATTATTAATTAGTGAACTACAGACACTGGATAGTGGGCACACTGAAGATTATCAGAACATGCTACCCATTTTTGATACCTATTATCAGACAGGAAAGAAAATGGCTCAGGCGTATATTGATAAAGGGCCTGCAGCTGGCAACCAGATGATGTCTCAGTTCGATGAAGCAGCAGAGAAGATGACTGTAGTAGTGGAAGGCTTTCTCCACCGATCAGAAGAAGGACACAAAGCAGCACTATTAGTCCAGCAGGACATGACTAACACAGCAGGGATACTACTTATTTCCACTGCTTTGCTTATTATATCTGGCCTTGGCCTGCTTTATTTTAATATGTCTCGTGCTCTGGCTCTCCTGCCCAGAGTAGTTGATGAGTTACAACAAATAGCCAATGGAGATCTAACTTCATCTTTCGAAATAAATCGCCACGATGAGATCGGCGAGCTAGTGCATGCTCTACAAACAATGCGTCAAAAATTACTAAATATGCTCTCTCAAATTTCAGCAACAACAGCACAGTTATCCACAGCTTCAGAAGAAATGTCGGCGGTAACAACTCAGACCAGTGTCATTATTCAGCAACAGCAAACAGAAACTGAACAGGTCGCCACTGCAATGAATGAAATGACGGCTACCGTGCAGGAAGTGGCAAGCAATATCAGCAACACGGCCAATGCCACAAACGAGGCAAATGATCATACAGAAAATGGTAGCAAAGTTGTTATACAGGCCGTTGAACAAATTAACAAACTGGCTGAACAGATTGAACATGCATCACAAACTATCCACCAATTAGAACAGTATAGTGAAGATATTAGTTCAGTCATGGATGTAATCAAAAGCATTGCTGAACAAACCAATCTACTTGCATTAAATGCAGCTATTGAAGCAGCACGTGCTGGAGAACAGGGTCGAGGCTTTGCAGTAGTTGCAGATGAAGTGCGTACTTTGGCCGGACGCACACAGACATCCACTGAAGAAATCAATCAAATGATTGATAAACTCCAGGCAGGATCCCGGCAGGCGGTAGACGTAATGGAACAGAGCCGCGAACAGGCTCACACCGCCGTTAAACACGCAACTGAATCAGGCAATGCTTTTTCAATTATAACGGAAGCCGTCTCACGAATTAATGATATGAATGTACAGATTTCCAGTGCAGCAGAACAACAGGGAGCCGTATCTGAAGAGATCAATAAAAACATCGTAAGAATTAGTGATATGGCCAGCCAAACTGCCAGTGGTGCAGAGCAGACATCTACTGCAAGTAATGACCTGGCTCGTATGGCAACAGAGCTGCGCGGGTTAGTAGAACAGTTTAGTGTTTAAAAATTGTCTGTTAAATAGAACACTCTTTGGCAAAAAAATTAATATGATCATAATTTAGAATATAAATGAAATTTTATCCGTATTTAAAACATCAGATTATTTCAGCTCAGTTATTTTCTTTAGCATTAATCAGTCTGCCTGTATGCAGCAATGCTAACGAGCAACAACCTCAGCATATTTCAAATACCGAATTACGCCACCAGATAAGTCAGCAAAATACAGCGATTGAAAAACTAAAACAGCAGCTAAATAAAATTAGCCAGAAAACTGAACAGCTAGAGGAAAAACAATCATTAAATCTTTCCGGTTTTTTTGATGTCACCGCACATACCACCAACAATAGCGAACATCCTTTTGACCTGGGTAGCTTTGAACTGGATATGCAATTTGATCCTGCCAGCTATATTTCTGTAAGCTCCGCCCTGGTTTGGGATGGTGACACCGCAGCTGTTGCTGTTGCCCTGCTTGATTACCATTCCTTTGATCATAATGTTCCAGCAAGGGGTTATATTTTTAGTGAACCGGGTTATCACCTCCAGTTTGGTCGCTTTGATATACCTTTTGGTATTGATTATGAATTTTTTGCCGCACCTGACCGCCCCAATATTACCGCACCATTAACCACCAATAGAATCCAGAATGGCGGCTTAAACGGGGATGGCATTCGTGTTTATGGCAACTGGTTAAAACTGGATTATGCCGTATACCTAACCAACTCATTATTTGAAAGTACCGGCAGCAGTCTGGGCACTCGTATAGGCATTCATCCAGGTAAAGACCCTTACCGGGTTCACCAGCATGCTTCTGTCTCTGATTTTTCTATTGGTCTGTCCTATTTACAGGACAGAGACGGCGAAGAAAATATTCGCAATACACTAACCGCTATCGATGCTCGCTGGCATTTCAGTATGATGGAAATAAGCCTTGAAAGTATTTGTCTGGATAATCCAGTACAGATTGTTTTACCCAATAATTCACTGGCAGGCAAGGCAAGTGAATGTGGAAATAATTTAACCCTGTTACTGGATTACAAACCTGTCTCAATTTTTGTGGGATATGGAAAATGGACGCCTGATTACACAGCAGTACTTGATGCAACAGACAACAACAATAGTTATGCCGTTAGCAAACTCAAACGCTTCACCCTTGGGGCGCGCTATGTTTTTGATGATTACTTAAAAATAAAACTGGAATATTACACGCACATGAACACAGAAACTGAAGAGCCTGATTTTGAAAAAAGAAGATTAACTTTTCAGATGGTTGCCAGCTTTTAAACAGGCCCCATTATATCTATGCACAAAAGTAGCCACACTCATTTTTATAAACTCAGACTCATGACCATAGTAATGGGCATGCTAATATTTATTTTAAATAATAATAGTCTGGCCGCTGACTTCAATCCTCACACTATCAGCAAAAATCTCGACACCAGCCACCCTGCCTGTCTCCAGTGTCATAAAAAAACACCTGATTTATTAACGGGCGTTAGCAGCCAGCACACTATTCCAGACATGAATAATTTTATACACGATGAAACACGCATGTGTACAGATTGTCACGGTGATAACAATGCAGGCCATATTGTTGGTGTCTCTCCTGAATACAGTGTTCCTGCTGACCTGCCATTAAATCATAACAACCAGGTTACCTGCCTTACCTGCCACTATACCCATGGCGAGTTAAGTACAGACAAACCAATGGCTAGCAGCAGTTTACTGGATCTATTTTTTAACCGCGAACGTTTATATAAAAGTTATATTCTGAGAAGAAACAATGCAGATGGCGACCTGTGTCTTGCATGCCATACTTATTAAGAGCATAGAACCATGAAACAGACAAATAAAAAAAGACAAACTATATATATCCAGCGTGATTTTCAGCGAAAATCTATGCTCGTTGTTATTGGCATAATTGCAGCATCGGGTCTATTTTCAGCCGCTTTGTTATATATGCTTTTATCCAGTGAATTAAGCTCTGAACTTCAACTGGCTCACAGTCAGATAAAAAATACCTGGGAACGACTTGCGCCAGCCGTTATTTTTGGCAATCTAATTACCGTGGTTATTACCAGCATTGCTGCTGCTATTGCAGTACTTTATCAAAGTCATAAAATCGCCGGCCCTCTCTATCGACTGCAAAAAGTATGTGAAGAAGTTGTCAGCGGAAATCTGAACCCCATAACATCTTTACGCAAAGCAGATCAGTTAACTGCATTAGCCAATGCATTTGAGTTAATGATTGACTGTTTACGAAAAAAAGATTCTACACAGCAGGAAAATATTTCACAGGCGCTGGATACTCTGCAACAGCTTAAACAGGAAAACAGCAATAAAGAATTGATTGAAAATCTTGAAAATTACCTGAATGATTTAAAAAATTAAAAACTAATTATTTGCCAGTTTTTTATTAATAATATTTCTAAGATCATCAACAGATGATAATTTATTTATATTTTTATCATCCAGCCACAAACTGAGTTTATTGTTTTCTAATTTAAAAATTGCCGGATAATTTTCGCTGATTTCAGGATGTGATTTTATAAATTCGTCTTTATGTAGAAATTCACAATCAACATCAAGTTCTTCTAAAAACTTAACCCAGTTTTCACGAACGCTAAAAAAACCATGGGTTATTGCACATAGATTACATTCATATGTTTTAGGTGATAAAATTTTATGAGCAATATCTGTTACCGTATTAAATAAACCTGAGTCTGCATTGTATACAAACACCAATTTTGTATCAGCCATTGCTATAACTCTTTATATTTTTTAATTATATTTTAGTCAATAAATTAGTTTCATAGTTCAGTTATTCATTGCTCTCTACAGGCATACCCGATACTTTCCATTCAGGAAAACCATCTTCCATGCGCCGTGCGCTGAAACCTTTAGCTCTCAATTTTTCAACTGCATCAAAAGCAAGTATGCAATGCGGGCCACGGCAATAGGCTATCACTTCTTTATCAGATTCTATTTTAGACAAAAACTTTTCCAGCTCACTCAAAGGCACATTAACCGCACCCGGCACATGACCTGAAGCAAATTCTTCAGCAGGCCGCACATCCAGTACCGTCACTAAATTATCTCGCACCCTTTCCAGTAACTCATCTCTTGGGATGGGTTCTAAATTGTCTTTTACTGTTAAGAAACTATTAACCAGTCGTTCTACATCCGCAACATGGCGTTCAGCAACATTTCTAAGGGCATCCAGCAAAACAACAACATCATCACCGCTAATGCTGTAATACACCTTAAGCCCCTGTTTACGTGAAGTGACCAGATCAATCTGTCTCAACTGCTGCAAATGCTGTGAAGTATTGGCAACAGTAAGTCCGGATAGCTTAGCCAGCTCATCGACACTGCGCTCTCCCTGAGCCAGAAACTCCAGTAACTCCAGCCGGTTGCCATTGCTGACCGCTTTACCGACACGGGCAAATTGTGAGAATAGATCCTGTTTAAAATTGACGGTTGACATTGTTCCACTTTCTACTATTATTGTATTCAAGCGATTAATTGAATAGTTGACGTTTAATTATTATAACTATGTATCAATGATTTACACAATACCCCCGGAGCAAGCCATGACATTTTATGAGTTTATTATGGAGAATGAAAAAACCATTCGCCTGAGCTTTTTTCTGGGTATTTTAAGCATTATGGCCATCTGGGAAATTATTGCACCCAGACGCGCCTTAACCGTCTCTAAAGTCCTACGCTGGAGCAATAATCTGGGACTGGTGTTTTTTAACAGCTTTATATTACGTTTAATTTTCCCGGCAGCCGCTGTTGGCATGGCGGCTTTTGCTACCGATCATGGCTGGGGCTTATTAAATTATTATCAGCTTCCTCCTCTAGCCGCGATAATTATTTCAATTATTGCTATGGATTTTATTATTTATTTACAGCATGTACTGGTACATGCCGTACCTGCACTGTGGCGATTACACCGAGTACATCATGCCGATCTGGATTACGATGTCACCACCGGCGCTCGTTTTCACACGCTTGAAATTATCCTCTCCATGCTGATTAAATTCGCCACTATTGTGGTACTGGGCGCACCTGTTGTTGCCGTTATTATTTTTGAAGTCACACTTAATGCCATGGCCATGTTTAATCATGGCAATGTAGGCTTACCAAAATCACTGGATAAATTTCTTCGCTTATTTATTGTCACACCGGATATGCATCGTGTGCATCATTCTATTGAAGATGATGAAACCAACAGTAATTTTGGCTTTAACCTCAGCTGGTGGGATCGCCTGTTTGGTACTTATCGAGAGCAACCTCGTGCGGGTCATAAAGGCATGACTATCGGCATTCATAAATTCCGTGACACTAAACAGGCCACATGGATTACCGGCATGCTGGCAATGCCTTTTATGGGAAAAATTAGCGGCTATGTTATTAATCGACGTGAGTGGAATGATCAGGAAACACAATGAACACAAAACTAATACGAATTATTTTATTTATAACACTCATAGCCGGTATAGCCGCAGTTATTGGCAACCGTGATTTACTTGACACAACTGCATTACAGGGCTGGATTGAAAATTCAGGTTCTGCTGCACCATTAGTATTTATGCTGGTTTATATTATCGGCACAATATTTTTCTTTCCAGGTTCTGTACTTACTCTTCTTGGTGGTGCTTTATTTGGCCCATTGCTGGGCACATTTTATAACCTCACCGCCGCCACTATTGGTGCTATGTTATCTTTTTTAATTGCGCGTTTTCTGGCATCAAACTGGGTGGCAGAAAAAACCGGCGGCCGTTTAAAGCAGTTAATCAATGGTGTTGAGAATGAAGGCTGGCGCTTTGTGGCCTTTACTCGATTAGTGCCCTTATTTCCCTTTAATTTACTCAACTATGCCCTTGGCCTGACTCGTATCAGTTTTACCCAATACAGCATCGCAACGTATGTCTGCATGTTACCCGGCGCTTTTGCCTATACCTACCTGGGTTATATCGGGCGTGAAGCTGCAACAGGTGGTGAAGACCTGATACAGAAAGCCATGTTAGCTCTGGCTTTGCTGGCAGTTGTATCTTTCCTGCCTCGAATAATCGGCAATTTCCGCAAAGGCGATATGATCAATATTACAGACTTAAAACAGCGTCTGGATGCCAATGAAGATTTGTTATTACTGGATGTGCGTACAGCAGAAGATTATGAGGGTGAGCAAAATCATATTGCTGGCTCTACACTTATTCCACTGGAAGAACTGGAACAACGTATTAACGAGCTGGACGATTATCTGGAAAAACCAGTAATCACAATATGCCGTACTGATCGCAAATCAGCAAAAGCTGCACAGATACTGGCACAAAAAGGCTTTGCCGATGTACATGTGGCAAAGATGGGCATGACAGACTGGATCAAAAATGGTTTTTCAGTTGAAAAATAATTTTTTATTACGCTTTAAAATAAAAAAGAAAACACTATGCAATTAACCCACTTTCCACGCAAAGTAGACAGCACACAGCAGGATCTTATGCCTGCACGTTATAGCCTGTGGGTACAGATATTAAGCATGGCCGCATTTACCCTTGCCTTTGCTGGCTGGCTCAATGAAGTCTGGCTTATGTGGTTTGAAAATCCCATCTGGCTTAACCGCTACACCGAATATGGCATTATTCTGTCATTTGGCATCTGGCGAATTATTGCAGAAAAAAATAGCTACACTCGAAAACGGCTAATTATTCTGGTGTCCATGGTTACTATCTTCTGGTGGCTTATTCCCTGGCTCTATCCTTTTTATGAACCCTATGTGGGTTTTTTATGGAGTCAGCCGGTATTTCCATCTTTGCATGTGCCGGGGACTATCACTTTCTTTCTAATTCTAACCACAGTATTTTTATTTGGCCGCCGCATCGTCTGCGGTTTTAACTGCCCCTGCGTGGGCATACGCGAAACAGTTGGTTTTGCTTTTCGTGATCGCACCCTGCGCTCTGAATGGACATGGTTACTTCGCCACAGCAAATGGTTTTTCTTTAGCTACTATGTAGGCGTGATGGTAGTCACCCAGTTTCCACCCAATTCCTGGACAGTCAGTTTTGTGGGTGGCTTTTACCTTATTGTCGCCATAACTTATTTTGGCAGTTTCTTTATTGCACCCTTAGTTGGTAACCGCTTTTACTGTCGCTACCTGTGCCCTTATGGCGCAACTTTTGGCCTGCTAAATCATGCCGGTTATTACGGCATCGATATGGATAAAGATAAATGCAACGATTGCCAACGCTGTGAACAGGTGTGTGACATGGGCATTCCTGTGTGGCATCAGGGACAGGAGAGTGGCCGAGTCACCGCACTTGAAGATTGCATGGGCTGTGCCCGTTGCATTGTCTCCTGTCCTACAGATGCGCTGGAAATTAAAGACATTCGTAATGTGTTTAAACCAGCGCTAAAACAAAACGCCAGTCATTTACTTAAGCGCAAAATAAAATCTGAACCTGAACTTATTCGTCAGTCACCTGAAAATAGAACAGCCGCGACAAGAATAAATGACTGGGATGAAATCACCACAACGCCCGATCTTTTACAGATACAGGCACAGGCAAGTCGCTGTATGGATTGCGGTCTTCCCGGTTGTATTAATGCCTGTCCGCTACAAAATCGTATTCCCGAATGGCTGGAACAGGTTGCCGCTGGCAATATCAAAAAAGCTGCCAGCATTGCACACAGCACCAGCAATCTGCCTGAAATCTGTGGAACAGTTTGCCCTCAACATCGGCTTTGTGAAGGCTCATGCACTAAAAATAATGAACCTGGTGGCGCGGTGACTATTGGCGCTATTGAGCGCTATTTAACTAACAGCGCACTGGCTAACAACTGGCAACCAGCAATAAAAACAGCTTCCATAAATAAACATATCGCCATTATAGGTGCAGGCCCTGCAGGACTTGCCTGTGCCGATGAGCTTAGTAAAGCAGGCTGTAAAGTAACCGTGTATGACAAAGAGAAAAAAATTGGTGGCTTAATGGCAACCGGCATACCCGCTTTTAAACTGGATAAAAATATGCTGCAAAAGCGTCATCAACTATTGCAGCAACAGGGGGTTATTTTTGAACTGGGCATTAACGTAGATAAAAAACATTTACAGCAACTGCTACAAAATCATCACGCTATTTTTCTGGGCATGGGCGCACAAACATCACGAGATTTAAAATTACCAGGGCAACAGTTGCACGGGGTAACAGATGCCATTTCTTATCTGGCACAGGTAAATCAACAGCAACAACAGACTGCAATGACTGGCAAACAGGTCATCATTTTAGGTGGAGGTGATAGCGCCATGGATTGCGCACGTTCGGCTATTCGCCAGGGAGCATTAAGCGTGACTGTTGCTTATCGAAGTGCTGAAGAAAAAATGCGCGCTTCACCAAAAGAAAAACAGGCCGCGCTAAAAGAAGGCGTAAAATTTCTGTTTGATCATCAACCCATAAAAATACAGGGGGCAGAATCTGTTACCAGCATCCTGTTTAAACACCATGACAGCAACAGATATATTCACTGCGATTCTATTATCTTTGCCGTAGGCCAGATAAATAAAACAGAAAGCTGGATGACACAACTGGGCATAAAAACCAGTGAACAGGGCGCGATTATAATTAACCCGCAGGGGCAAACCAGCCACGAAAAAATCTATGCCGGTGGAGATAACACCAATGGCCCCGATTTAGTGGTGACAGCCATTGCCGCAGGACGGCTTGCTGCTCATGGTATTTTAAAAAGTTTTATGCCCACTCAACGTATTATTCAGTCATTTAAACTGAAAAAAACAATTAGCCATACACACATGCAGCCTTCAATGGCCAAACAATCAGGAACGGTACAATGAAAAACTTTAGCCGGGGATTTTTTTTCCTGGCAAGCCTTCTTGAATACACAACTGCATTTGCCAGTCACAGTTATGGGGGCCTGGATCTGTGCGCACTTTATCCTGAAATAATGCCACCCGGTTTAAATGCAGAACTGTTGCCCGAACCTAAAAGCAAAGCTGCAGCCCTGATGCAAAATTATTGCATCCAGTGCCACGCCTTACCCGGGCCAGGTCGCCACACGGCAAAAGAATGGCCGCAAGTACTGGAACACATGCAAACATTAATGGATGTTTCAAATCGCTTTGGTGGCTTAATGGGTAATATAAAAACGCCTTCTGCTACGGAACAAAAACAACTGCAGCAATATTTATCTCAATACGCATTAAAACCGATTCAGCAAAAACCACAGGGTATTGGCGCAAGCGCATTTGAAAATCACTGCGGTGCTTGCCACGCATTACCCGACCCTACTTACTACGCTACACAATGGCCTCAACTTATTAAAAGAATGCAGCACAATATGAGCGTGATGAAATACTCACCGCCTTCTGTTGATGTAGTGATACAAATTCAACATTTTTTACAGCAGTATGCGCCAGCAAATTCTACAGGCTCATCAACTATTGAATCTTTTGATTCCAGTAAACAGAAAAACCTGAAGCAGAACAGGCCACTGCATTTTGAAAGCTGGCTGGCACTGGGGCCTTTTTTATTGTTAGTAATTCTAGGATTTATTCGATGGTGGCATAGTATGCAAAAAGCAAAAAATACAGGCCGCCAAATGAGGCCGCTTTAATGCGTATAAAATATCTCTGGATTCCCATTTTAATAGTAGCCATTCTTGTACCTGCCGGTTTTTATTATGTTGACTGGAGCAAGTCCGGCGAAGGTGCTGGACTCTATTCCAGAGAATGGTTGCCTGAAGCCATTTTTGGCTACTGGAACCCGGATGATTTTTATACTTCAGTAAATTCTGTGGCAGGTGAATTCAGTGGTGAACAATGCATCGAATGCCATCAGGGAGTCACCCCCGGCATAGTCAATGACTGGCGTAAAAGCAGACATTCAAATCCAGGCAATGGACAGGCAATAGTTTATTGTTCCGATTGCCATGGTAATAATCATCAGCATCTACATTTGCCCACACCAAAAATTTGCAGCGCCTGCCACTCAACTCAGCACCAGCAGTTTGAAGATGAAAAACGTTATGGTTTCCCCAGCCACGCGCTTGCTATGGAACGCGCCATGGATGCCAAACATTTTGTTGATAAACCTAAAGCCGAAGTGACTGCCTGTATGCAGTGTCATTCAGTCGCAACCAAATGCGACTCCTGTCATACACGTCATAAATTCAGTGCAGCCGAAGCGCGTCGTCCTGAATCCTGCGTTAGCTGTCACAGCGGGCCACCACATCCCGATGATGAAACTTATTTTAATTCTGCTCATGGCCAGCTTTATCTTAAAGAAGGTGAAAACTGGGACTGGTCAAAACCATTGTCAAAAGGAAACTACCCTGCACCCACCTGCGCCTATTGTCATATGGGCAATGGCAAACATCAGGTGGCAGATAAATCAATCTGGAAGTTTGGTATAAAACAGGTCAACCCATTAAGTTCAGGCAATGAAGTCAAACGCAGGCAATGGATTAAATTATGTAGCGATTGCCATGACGCAGAATGGTCTGCCCTTCAGCTCAAAGCCATGGATAAGGAACGCAAGCAGGCATGGAAAAAACTTTATCAGGCTGAAGCTATTCTTAAAGATTTACGCACCAATGATGAGCTGCACCCATCAGCTGAGCAACGCCCACCCTATCCTGGTGACACAACTGACAGTTTATTTCAGCGAGAACATATTGGTTTCTTTGAAGGACAGGCCTCCGCCTTTTATAACGTATCACCTATCGAACGTGATTATTTTGAAATGTGGTATTTCAATAATTTAGCCGCCTACAAAGGTTCTGCTCATGGTGATATTTCTTTTGTTAATAAGGGACATAAAGCCATGGATAAAAGTCTGCAAAAAATAAAACAAAACGCAGAAACTTTACGTGCTTTGGGTAAAAATGAAATAGATAAAACAGGCACTAAAAATATCTGGCTTAAAGGTGAATACACTGAATTTAACAGGGAGCATAACTGATGTTTACTCGCTTCTTTAATAAATTATTACTCACTTTTATTTTAAGTTTTATCAGCATTCAAACACATGCCATAAATAATACAGCACCACCAGGTATTTATAAAAACAATGCCTGTATTGAATGTCATAAAAAAAATAATGCCAAATTAATAAATGCCTGGCGCATGAGTTCACATGGGAAAAAAGCACCTGATAAAACTCAATACATTGCAGATTGCATAAGCTGCCACAGTGCTTCACATGATAATAGTCTAAGCACAGCACGAATGGATACTGCCTGCATAGAATGTCATGGTGGCAATAAAGCGCCGGTAGTGCATAGCTATAGCACATCCAAACATGGCACATTAATGCGGCTGGAGAAAAAACAGCAAAACTGGGATCAGCCCCTTAAGTCTGCAAACTACAGAACTCCAGGTTGCGCCTATTGTCACATGCATACAGGCAACCATAATGTTGCTAACAGTGTTCGCAAGTGGACTGTATTAACCGATACAGATGCACACAATTTAGAACAGACACAGGATAAATTACAGACTGTATGCCAGGACTGCCATTCACCTAGATATATCACCCAATTATTAAGAAATGGCGAATCCATGCTACAAATTGCACGCAAAAAAATACGTGAAGCCAATAAACTAATAGAGCAGGCAAGCTCAGACTTTACTGAAAACGAATTGTCTGACGCAAAAAAACAAATGAAAAAAATGCAGCAACATCTAAAAAACGTCTATCTGGGTGCAGGCCATCAGTCACCTGACTACCAATGGTGGCACGGCCAACCTGCAATGGATGGTGACTTGCTGCGCATCAAAGGTATAATTAGCCAGCTATATCGTCAAAAAACATTTTAGTAATAAAAAATAACCAAGAGTCTTTTTATGCATGCCACTCTCCCCCTGTTAGAAACAACAGATTTTCCAGAAATCAAACGTGATTCACTTGAAACCTTACAGGTTAATTTAGGCTATCGCTGCAACCAGAGCTGTTTACATTGCCATGTTAATGCCGGGCCTAATCGCAAAGAACAAATGAATCTGCAAACAATTAATCATATTATTAGTTTTCTAAAGACTCACAACATTAAACGCCTTGACCTTACTGGTGGCGCACCAGAATTAAACCCTTATTTTCGTTATCTTGTTGAATCTGCTCGCAATCAAAACGTTCATGTTATTGATCGTTGCAATCTGACTATTTTGCAGGAACCCGGGCAAGAAGATCTGGCAGAATTTCTTGCCCATAACAAGGTAGAAGTTGTCGCGTCTATGCCCTGTTATTTACAGGAAAACGTTGATAGCCAGCGTGGCAAAGGCACTTATGAGAAAAGTATTAATGCCTTAAAAAAATTAAATGACCTGGGTTATGGAAAAGCAAACAGCGGTCTTGAACTTAACCTGATGTACAACCCAGGCGGCCCTTATTTACCACCAGGACAGGAAATTTTACAGCAGGACTACAAGCGAGAACTAAAGAACCAGTACAATATTATTTTTAATAATTTATATACTTTAACTAATATGCCTATATTAAGATTTGGCAGCATGCTGGTTTCAAAAGGTGAATTTGATAACTACATGGAAACACTTAAGGACGCTTACCTTGAACACAATTTACAAACAGTAATGTGTCGTTCACTTATTAGCATTGACTGGCAGGGTTATGTTTATGACTGTGATTTTAATCAAATGCTGGAACTGCCATTAAAAACAGAAAATAAAAATCGCACTCATATAAAAGAACTTAACTTCAATAAACTAGCTAATAATAATATTGTTATTGCAGACCATTGCTATGGCTGCACTGCAGGACAGGGCAGTAGCTGCAGTGGTGCTTTAAGTTAATATTTCTATGATTATTTCAGTTATTATTCCAACATTTAATGAAAGCAAAAACATTACTGCCACACTTAAACAGTTACAGGCGTTGCGAAAAAACGGGCATAAAGTTCTGCTTGCCGATGGCGGCAGTACAGATAATACAATTGCATTAGCCGCACCTTTTGTTGATGAAATTATTATTTCAGAAAAAGGTCGCGCCACCCAGATGAACTCCGCCGCAGTTAAAACTCAAAGTGATGTTTTATGGTTTTTACACGCCGACACATTAGTTCCTGAAAATTCGGACACTATAATTTGCAGGCATTTAGAAAACACCCGTAAAGTATGGGGGCGTTTTAATATTCAATTATCAGGGCAGAATTTTTTATTTAGAGTAATTGAAAACATGATAAACCTGCGATCAAAACTAACGGGGATTGCAACAGGTGATCAGGGTATTTTTATACAACAGGACATTTTTAAAAAACTAAATGGTTTTTCAGAGATCCCTCTCATGGAGGATATTGAAATAACTAAACGTCTGAAAAAAATATCTTCTCCTGTTTGCATTACTCATAAATTAACAACGTCAAGCAGACGCTGGGGAAAACATGGCATATTAAAAACTGTTTTTCTTATGTGGCAATTACGCCTTGCTTATTATATTGGCGCTTCTGCAAATAAATTAGCCAGAAAGTATAATTAACGAGCATGTTATATCCTGACGCTAAATTAATAATTTTTAGCAAAGCTCCTGTTCCCGGCCAGGTAAAAACACGCCTTACTCCTGCACTAGGTAAAAGTGCTGCGGCTAATTTACACGGTTATATGCTAGAAGAAACAGTAAAACTTGCTCAACAGTCTCAGTTATCATCTATCGATTTATATTGCGCACCTGATACTCAACATGATTTTTTTAAATATTTACAACAGGAATACAGCATCAATCTAAAAACTCAAACAGGTGTCAACCTTGGTGAGCGTATGTTTAATGCTTTAAGTAGCACATTACAAAATCATCACTCTGCTGTGTTAATTGGTACTGACTGCCCAGCAATGGATAATGATTATTTACAACAGGCATTTAAACTATTAGAGGAAAATAAAACCGATATCGTTATTGGCCCTGTTGAAGATGGAGGCTATGCACTTATTGGTGCAAAGAAAATCAATCCACAATTATTTGAAAATATAGACTGGAGCACCGAACAGGTTTTTACTCAAACTCTGCAAAAAATAAATCAATTAAACTGGAAATATCATAAACTAAACACTTTATGGGATATCGACACCCCGGTTGATTTGCAACGACTACCTGAAGACTATATAAAAAATATACCTGAGAGAATAATATGAGCCAGAAACAAGCAGATGATATTAGAAATTCCGTACGCAGCAGCTACGCAGAAGTAGCCAATGCCAGTAATAATGGCGACTGTTGTGGTGAAGAGAGTAGTTGCTGCGGTGTATCGGATGATGCAAAAATAAACACGCTTATCTCTACTCGGCTGGGCTATAGCGAAGATGATCTGGCTAAAGTACCCGATGGTGCGGATATGGGTTTAGGTTGCGGAAACCCCAAAGCTATTGCCGCATTACAGCAGGGGGAAACAGTTGTTGATCTGGGCAGCGGCGGTGGTTTTGACGCATTTTTAGCAGCACAGGAAATTGGGAATACCGGCAAAGTTATCGGTATCGACATGACACCTGATATGTTAAGCAAGGCGCGTGGTAATGCTGAAAAAGGCAATTACACAAATGTCGAATTTCGTCTTGGTGAAATCGAGCATTTACCTGTAGCCGATGCCACTGTTGATGTCATTATTTCTAATTGCGTTATTAATCTTTCACCGGATAAACAGCAGGTTTTTAACGATGCTTTTCGCATACTAAAATCAGGTGGCCGTCTGGCAATTTCTGATATTGTAGCCAGCACAGAATTACCCGATAAAATTAAAAATGATATGCAGCTACATTCAGCCTGTGTTTCAGGTGCGTCTTTAGTTTCTGAGCTGGAAAGTTTTATGAGCAAAGCGGGTTTTAAAGATATTTCAATTCAGCCTAAAGATGAATCAAAAGAATTTATAAAAGACTGGGCACCCGGAACAGGTGTTGAGGATTATGTACTTTCTGCCACAATTGAAGCGGTGAAACCATAATTAAGAAATATAGATTTAGGTATCAGAGTCAAAGTTGTTCACTAGTATGTAAGGCTTAACATAAAAGCAGACAACTTTGACTCCGACACCTGATAGTAAGTAGCTTTTTATAATTTATAAACAAAATTAACCTGAATAGAATCTATATCATCACGAATAATATATTCACCGCGCAATTCCATTTGTTTATTAAGATCATAGCTAACGCCCGCACCAAACATCAGGCCACTGTCATCCCCAAGATCAAGCCCTAATCTTGCCAGCCAGCCAAACCCGTTACTGATTGCCCCATCAATAACACCAGTAGCCCACAGGCCTCCTGAATATTTTCCAGAAAACCCATAATCCATATAACCAAGTTCAACAGATGTGTTCACACCTTCCATTAAATTAATCTGATCAATTGCATAGGCTGCAAAAAACTGAAACCCTGTTTTATCAGAGGAAGGCAGATCTATAGAATTTGCTGAGATGCCAGCACCAATTGATAGTTTATCTTTACTTAGTAAAGGCTTACCACTCTCTTCAGCCATAACCTGGGCAGATAAACATAATGCAATTACTGGAAAAATAATTTTTTTCATTATTAATCTCTCTTTCATTTTTTAAAAGTCATTAACATTGTATTGTCTGCATACTGACATATAGAAACACGGCCAACAATACAAGCACTGTGATATAGCTCACGACATCTACAACCCAGTGGTTTTTAGTTATACGATCAACTAATTTTTCAGCTTGAATATACGCCTGATCGACCATATGTTAATGTACAAATACTAATTTTGTTAACACTTTTGGACTTTTTCGCCCAAATATAGTCTAAAATTATTAGACCAAAAACCATTTTATTAACTTATTGATTCTTATGACATTATTAAAAAAACTACTTATTATACTAGCAATTTCCAGCCCTGTTACCTGCTTCGCTTTAGTCTCTGATACACCTGCTCCATTAGAGCCCATGCTGGAACACAGTAAAACAACAGCAGAAATTGTTAGTCGCCTCAAACATCAACATTATCAACGTACGCGTATTTTTCTGGATGACAATCTCTCATCAACTGTACTGGATCGTTATCTGGAAGAACTGGATAGAGAGCGCAGCTATTTTATCGCCAGTGATATTGCTGAGTTTGAAAAGTACCGTTATCTGCTGGATGATGCTTTTAAGACCAGCAATCTTAATGCCGCATTTCTGATATTTAATCGTTATCAACAACGTATTTCTGAGCGAATTAGCTATCTGTTATCTGAACTTAAAAAAGGCATTGATAAATTAGATTTCACCCTGGATGAAAAATTATCAACAAACCGAAAAGAAGCCGCCTGGCTTACATCACAAAAAGAACTGGATCAGTTATGGCATAAGCGACTAAAAAATGATGTCTTAAATTTAAAACTATCAGGAAAAAAAGCAGATAAGATATCTGAGTTATTAGAAAAGCGTTACAGCAACCAGCTTAAACGCATCAGCCAGTCTAACAGTGAAGATGCTTACCGAATTTACATGAATTCACTGACTTTAAGTTACGATCCCCATACACAATATTTTTCTCCAAGAGCAACTGAGAATTTTAATATTCGTATGAGATTATCTTTACAGGGCATAGGCGCAATGCTGCAACTTGAAGATGATTACACCAAAGTAACACGGGTTATTCCTGCCGGCCCTGCAGATAAAGCAGGGCAGTTAAAAGCCAATGATCGTATTGTCGGTGTTGGTCAGGGAGAAAAGGGCGAAGTAATTGATGTTATTGGCTGGCGACTGGATGATGTTGTTGACTTAATTCGTGGCCCTAAAAACACCACTGTACGACTGGAAATTTTACCCGGCAGCGCTGTCGATTCTCACCAGACAAAAACTATCTCCATTGTTCGCGACACAGTAAAACTGGAAGAACAGGCTGCCAGTAAAAAAGTAATCAATGTTTCTGCTTATGGTCAAAAATATAAACTGGGCATCATTGATGTACCCAAATTCTATATTGATTTCGATGCAGCCAGTAGAGGTGAGCCTGATTACAAAAGCACCACTCGCGATGTACACAAACTTATAAACGAACTGGTTAAAGAAAACGTAAAAGGCATAGTTATTGATTTACGAAATAATGGCGGTGGCTCATTACGAGAAGTAGATGAGCTGGTCGGTCTGTTTATAAAAAAAGGTCCTACAGTACAGGTAAAAGGTGTTAGTGGGCGCATTTATATCCATAAAGACAAAGATAACGATATCACTTATGAAGGGCCATTGGCTGTTCTTGTAAATCGTTTAAGTGCTTCAGCATCTGAAATTTTTGCAGGCGCTATTCAGGACTATCACCGAGGCATTGTTGTTGGCACACAAACTTATGGCAAAGGCACAGTACAGGCTATGATGCCGCTCAATCACGGGCAGATCACATTGACCCAGCAAAAATTTTATCGCATCTCAGGTAACAGTACTCAAAACCGTGGAGTCATCCCTGATATTAACCTGCCTTCACTTTATGATGTTTCTGAAGTAGGCGAAAGCGCTCTTGATGGTGCATTGCCATGGGATACAATTCGTGCCGCCAGTTATCAGGCATACCCTGACTTTTCTTCTCTGATTCCTCGATTACAGGAGCTACACGAGAAACGCTCAAGCAAAGATCCTGATTTTAATTTTCTGGTTAACACAAATAAACTTGTAGAAGAACGCCGCCAGATTAAAAATATTTCATTAAATGAAAAAACACGTCAGCATGATAAAAAAATGCTGAAAGAAAAACAGTTCAAGTTAGAAAACAAACGTCGCCTGGCAAAAGGGGAAGCACCCTTAAAAAGCATTGATGAGTTAGACAAAGATAAAGGCGATAACAATAATGAAAAAGATAAAGAAAATAAACCAACACCGTTATTAACAGAAACAGCTCACATATTAATTGATTTTATGAATCTTAAACAGCCGGAGCTGGTTAAAAACTCAACAACTATGGACTAAAAGTCCATAGTTGCTTTAATAACGATTGAGAATCGTTTTACCCGTATCAAAAAAACTTAAATTCTAAAATACTTTTATTTTGTCATCCCGAGCGCAGTCGAGGGATCTTG
>CAZFUY010000050.1:0-17368 GCA_964522445.1 uncultured Thiotrichaceae bacterium
TCCTAAATAGGCTAATAACAGTATAAACTGTCTACCTAAGTCGAGATTTTTATACACTGATCTGGCCATCTTTTGTTGATACCTTATCTCTTTCCGCGGATGGTGATGTTCTAAGTGGTAAAAATAATTTTAACCTTCCGGTTGTGGCCACTCGTAAATCGGGGGCGGCAACTGAGCTGGTTGGAACCTGGTTATGGGGTAATGGGATTACCGCGGTAGTTCAACCCGACTTTACTATTAGCGGTGGTTTGCTGAAAGGAGCGTGGCGTAAAGCAGGAACTAACTGGATTATTGAATGGCCACTGGTTGATTCTATTACACTTTCTGCTGATGGACAAAATTTGCAGGTGAAAAATCAGTTTGGCTCTGTTACGGCCAAACGTGATATGAGTTGCCAGAAAAAATAAAATATGGACAATAAATTTTAAAAAAACAATCAGAAAAAATAGTTATTTCATTTTTAACTAAAATATTTTTCTGGTGCGTTCTTAATTACCTGTATTTATAAGCCCCAAAATATTTCTGTAATATTTCTGTAATACCGACATCATTTTTCTGTCATCAAATGCCTCAATAATATTGGCACTCAAATAAATGATGACTACGGAAATATGCCAATGCGCATTAGTAATATATTATTTCTTCTCTGTTTTCTTCCTGGTATCGCACAGGCATGGTGGAATGAAGACTGGCCTTATCGCGTTAAAGTTAATATTAATTATCAGACTGCTAACTCAGTAGCTCAGAAGTCGGTGCAGGATGCCAATGTTTTAGTGCGTTTGCATACCGCTAACTTTGCAGATTTTTTCTATTTTAATCAGGATATTGGTGATCTTCGTTTTATTGCTGCCGATGATGTTATGCCGATTAAACATCATGTTGAAAAATTTGATCTTGTTAATCAATTGATGTTTGTCTGGGTAAAAGCTCCTCAGCTTCCTGCTAAAGATAATAAAGACTTTGTCTGGATGTATTATGGAAACAGCAAAGCAGTGCAGGCTGAAGATAAGGGCGGCACATTTGATGTAAACCGTACAGCCGCTTTTCATTTTGAAGGTCAAAATAATATAGTTATTGATAGCAGTGCTTATGGACAAAAAGCAACGCTGATTAATGTGCAGCGTCAGCCGGCTTCATTAATTGGTTCAGGCATTAAATTTAATAATGATGCTTATATTCAGATAACGCCCTCACCTTCCTTACAGTATCTTGCAGGTAAAGGTTTTTCATTTTCATCATGGATAAAACCTCTGGGCAGTCAGCAGGATGCATGGTTACTTGATTATCAATCCACCGTTGGAAAACTGGTGTTAGGTATTGATAAAAGTAATTTATATGCGCAATGGAAAGATACAGAAGGTAATACTTTTAGAACACCCATAACAGCGCCATTAACACCAGATAGCTGGCAGCATGTCGCCTTAAATCTGGATGATCAACGACTGGCGGTGTTTGTAAATGGTATAGAGATGGCATCGATTAATGTTGCCGTGCCTAATTTTAAGGCAGAACAAATTTATATTGGTGGCAATGAAAAAGGCCATAAATTTATTGGTGAAATGGATGAAGTTGATTTTTCATCTGTGTCACGCCAGCCTAACTGGTTTGCGTTTAAGGTTGTTAGTGAATCACAGCAATCACAGTTAATCGCTTTATCAGAAGGTGAACAATTAGGTGGCGGCAATGATACATCTTACTTCACGATTGTATTAGGCAATGTGTCACTGGATGGTTGGGTTGTTATTGCTTTGTTAATGGTTATGTCAGCCATTAGCTGGCTGGTAATGATTGTTAAAACCATGATGTTAAATCGCATGCATAAAGACAACCTGTCTTTTATTAAAGATTTCAGAGAAATTCCAAATGATAATCCCGGTGTGCTGGATGCAGAGAATGATGATCAGTTTGATGACTCGCCCATCATAAGCGCGGTATTTGGTAAGCATGATCATTATCAGAGTTCACCGCTTTATCATTTATATCATCAGGGTGTTCAGGAATTAAACAAGCGAGTTGGAAAATCGGTGGGAGCTAAAGCTAATAATGCTTTGTCATCACAGGCGATTAGTTCTATTCGTGCCGTTCTTGATGCATCACTTGTTCGTGAAGCGCAGAAACTAAATGGAAAAATGGTGTTGTTAACAATAGCCATTAGTGGCGGTCCCTTCCTGGGCTTATTAGGCACAGTGCTGGGTGTAATGGTTACTTTTGCGGCTATGGCGGCATCGGGTGAAGTCGATATTAATGCTATTGCGCCAGGTGTGTCTGCTGCATTAATGACTACCGTTGCTGGTTTGTTTGTGGCCATCCCCGCGTTGTTTGGATACAACTATTTAAGTGTGCGCGTCAAAGAAATGATGTCGGACATGCGGGTATTTACCGATGAATTCATTACCAAAATTGCTGAATACCATAGTTAAGTTAACAGGAAATAAATCATGTCTGCTGAAATTGAACACGAACCCTATGATGATATTAATGTAACGCCCATGCTGGATGTCGCTTATGTGTTGCTTATTATTTTTATTATTATGACCACTGCATCTGTGCAGGGCATTACGGTTAATCTCCCTAAAGCAAGTCAGGCTCCGAGTCTTTCAAAACCACAGACAAAAGCAGTCACTATCACACAGGATGGCACAATTTATCTGGATACCTATCCGGTAAGTCTTGAAGAACTGGAATCTTTATTAAGACAGTACAAGGCGGTTAATCCACAGCTGCCTGTGGTTGTTAAAGCGGATGCACAAATTCAGTATCAGCGTGTGGTCGATGTACTGGGTGTGATGGGGCGACTGGAAATATCACAGCTTGGTCTGGTTACACAGAAACTGGTTAGATGATAAACGCCAGTCAGCAGAAAAAGTTATTGCAGCTATTACCTGCAATAGCGGTGATTGTTGTAATGCTGTTTGCAAGTGGTTTTGTTTACTTTTTAAAAAACTGGCTGGCAGATGATCAACCGACACATAAAAAAATTATTCAGAAGGTCACTATTTTTACACCCCCTCCGCCGCCACCTCCACCGGAGGAGCAACCCCCCGAGCCTGAAGTGGAAGAGGAAATTGAACAGCCACCAGAAGAAGAAATAGTTGAAGATATGCTAGAAGAAAGCAGTGAGCCGGCAGGTGCTGATCTTGGTGTGGATGCGGATGGTTCTGGTGCGGGAGATGGATTTGGTCTGGTTGGTAAAAAAGGGGGCCGGGGTTTATTAAGTGGTAGCCCATTTGCCTGGTATGAAGGTGTGATGGTGAGTGAGATACAGGATTTATTATCAGGTCTTGATGAACTGAAGTCAGAAGAATATGACTTTAAAATAAAATTAAAAGTAGGCTTCGATGGCACGGTTGAGCGTATATTGCTTGTCAGTACCACCGGGGATAAAGAAAAAGATGAGATGTTGCTTTCAGCGTTAAATGGTCTGGACAAATTCAGTCGCATGCCGCCGGGGAAAATGCCCCCTGTGGTTACGTTAAAAATAACATCAACGATTTAACTGGCTGATAAGAAATTAAATGATGAAGTTAAGAATAACATTCCTGTTTGTGTTGCTGTCTATGCAATCTGTTTTTGCAGAAGAAGTCATTGACCAAAATGATGATTCACCTGTGACCAAAGAGATTGCAATAAATCCTGATAACCGAGTTCTTTCGTCAATTGATTTACTTGATATGTTAGTCACTTCGGGTGTGTTAACTCAGCAGCGAGCCAATGATTTGCTACAGGAAATTGTATCTAAAAAATCAGCACAGCAAATTAAAGAGCTAAAAAATAATCAGGGTGATTCAGCAATAAATCCTAAACTGGTACGTGTTCCTTATGTACCAGAGTTTATTAAAAATCAAATTAGAGATGAGGTTCGTCTTAGCCTGCGTGAAGAAGTAGTGGGTGATGTAATTGGCAAGGCTCGGCATGAGCGATGGGGTGTTCCAGGTGCTATGCCAGAATGGGTGTCACGTATTAAATTTAAGGGTGATCTACGGTTACGTTATCAGGGTGATTATTTTGCGGATAACCTTGGTGTTGGAGGCTTCTCTGAAAACCTGTATTTTAATTCTATGGCCGTCAATAGCGCAGGTAATAAAGATGATATTTCAACACTAAAAAATATAACGGAAGATCGTAATCGATTTAGAACACGTCTGCGTCTGGCAATGGATGCAAAAGTAACTCAGGGCATAAAAGTGGGCATGCGTCTGGCGACAGGTAAATTTAATGATCCTGTTTCTACTAATCAAACTATGGGTAATAGTTTTCAGCCCTACAAAATTATTCTGGATAGAGCCTATCTTAAAATTGAAACTGAATATAAAGAATTAACATTCTGGGGTGGACGCATGCCTAACCCCTGGATGAGCACTGATCTTGTCTGGGATAAAGATCTTAACTTTGATGGCTTTGCACTTAAATACAGACCATTACAGTCTGATGATATGGATAACGATGAACGAATATTTGATACATCAATTACATTGGGCGCTTTTCCATTAGAGGAGGTTGCATTATCTTCTAAAGATAAATGGTTGTTTGGTTTGCAATTAGGCTTTAACTGGAAATTTATTAACCAGAATAAATTTGATATAGGCATTGCTTACTATGATTATAAAAATATTGAAGGTAAAGCGAATACCACAGGTTCAAATTTAAATGACTATACCGCATCGAGTTTTATGCAAAATGGTAATACGTTATTTAATATTGCCAATCCAGTAGACCCAGCAGCGACTGATCAGTTATGGGCGCTGGTATCTGATTATGATCTGGTTAATTTTATTATCAGTTACAAGATGGCTCAGTTTGCTCCCATTAATGTTGAAATCAAAGCCGACTTCGTTAAAAACGTAGGTTACGATGAAAGTGAAATTCTGGTTCGAACGGGTAATCAATTTGTTACGCCCAGACTGTGTTTGGAAACGCCCTGTATTCAAAGCAGCCCGACAGATAGCAGTGCAAAAGTAACCGGCTATCAATTGATGATAAAAATTGGCTGGCCCAGTTTAAAGCAGCGCAATAACTGGGATATGGCGATGGCTTATCGTTACCTTGAAAGAGATGCTGTGCTTGATGCCTTTACTGATTCTGATTTTAGAAATGGTGGTACAGATTCAAAAGGCTGGTGGTTAAAAGGACGATATGCCATTGATGATAATACGTGGATGAGCGTTAAATTAATAAGCGCTGATGAGATTGATGGCCCCACATACGGGGTTGATACTTTGCAGTTTGATCTGGTAGCAAGCTTCTAATTTAAGGATATTTAAAATGAAACATGTAATTTTATATTTGACTGTTTTTATGTTATTTCAAATAACAGGTACAGGTACGGCTTATGCAAATAAAGATGCGGCTATGGCTAAAGCCCAGTTTATGTTGAGACAGGCATCTGCTGAGAAGGTAAAGCTTACTTCAGAAAATCGAAAACTGCTGGTAGAGAAAAAAGAATTAGAAACAAAGCTTTCAAAGCTTGAAAAAAAATATAATAAATTAACTAAAAAATCAGCGAAAAAATCTTCTGCTATGAATGGACGCATTAAAAAACTTGGTGAACGTTTAAATGGAGAAATAAAAGCGCATAAGGAAACAGATCGTCAATTGTATGCAATGACCAATGAAAAAGAACGGCTGTTTAATCTTGCAACTGAACAGACGGGTGTTATTGACTTATGTGTATCCAATAACAAACAGCTTTATACAATAAATCGTCAGTTATTGGGTAAATATGAAGGTAAAGGTGTTTGGGGGGCTTTATCACAGGCTGAACCCTTTACAGGGTTAAAGCAGGTGGAAATTGAAAATCTGGTTGATGATTATCAGTACCGTCTGGATGATCTTCGGGTTGAGGCAACGCATGCAGAATTGCAGTCTAATTTATAAAATTTACTGGTGTATATCATGTTAAATATAGTAAAGAAATTTTTACTGCTAATTTCCATAGTTTCGCTTGTGGCATGTGGTGGTGCGGAAGAAAGAAAAGCAGGCTATCTGCAAAAAGGCAAGGCGTTATTAGACGCTAATAACTATGAAAAGGCGTTGCTGGAATTTAAAAATGTTTTACAAATTGATCCAAAATCGGTAGATGGCTATTATTATATGGCTAAGGTTAATGAAAGCCAGGGTGAGTATAAAAAGGCTTTTGGTGGCTATTTAAAAGCGCTGGAGATTAAAGCCGATTATATAGATGCGCTGGTAGGGGCAGGGCGTATTTATTTGCGTGCTCGTTCAGCAGATAAAGCTATTGAAAATGCCAATAAGGTGCTGGCTTCAAATCCTCAATATACTGATGCGTTAGTTCTACGTGCCAGTGGAATGTTTCAGAAAAACGAAGTTGCCAGTGCGCTAAAAGATGTTCGAAGTGCGCTGGATATAGATCCAGATCATGTTAGCAGTCTTGCACTGCTGGCACGTATTTATGTGCAAAAAGATCAGGCCGATAAAGCAAAGTCATTAATAAAAAATGCACTTCAGAAACAGCCTGATAATGATAGCCTGATTGCTTTGCTTATTCAGCTGTATAAAGGCAACAAAGATTACTCGCTTGCTGTTATTGAAATGCAGAAGTTAATAAGCCGGCATCCGGATAAGTTTAGTTTTAGATTGCAGAAAGCAAGACTCTATTCTTCAATGAAGGATAATGAATCGGCTGAAATAGAACTTCGTAAAGCGATAGCTGATTTGCCTGAAAATATGGATGCAAAAAAAGCACTCATTGAATATCTGGCCAATTATCGTGATCTTATGTTTGCACAGGTTGAGCTTTCCCGGTTTCAAAAAGAGGATGTTAATAATCCTGAACTGAAACTTATATCAGCAAAACTATATACAACTTCAAAAGATTATCATAAAGCGGAAGAAATATACCGAGACATTATTAATAAATATGATGAAGCGGCTCTTTCTGAGGCTCAGTATCAACTTGCTCGACTGCTGGTTGGCACAAAACATATCGATAAAGCGCGCCCTGTGTTAGAGGCACTGTTGGAAAAAAATCCAAAACATATTGATGGATTATCCCTGCGTGGAAGTATTGCTATTAGTGATCGCAATGCAGAAATTGCAATAGCAGATTTTCGAACCATTCTGAATGAAATGCCGGCATCGGAAGAGTCGATAAAATATCTTGCTCAGGCTTATCTGCTTGCTAACCAGCCGGAACTTGCAGAGGAGCAATTAAAGAAATTTTTATCATTAAAGCCTCTGGATGTTTCGGTTAGATTAGGTCTGGCGAGATTGCTACAGCAGCAAAAATTATTTTCAGATTCTATCGAGCAATTACAGCTTGTTCTTAAAATTGAGGCGGATAATTATTCGGCAAAAGATTTGTTATTTAAATCATATCTAAATGAAAAAAATTATGTGCAGGCATTAGAGATTGCTGAAAGCTTAAAAAAAGCAAAACCTGAAGAAATAACAGGTGAGTATTATCACGGTCTTGTGCTTCAGTTACAGAAAAAAAATACGGATGCAATTAAACGGTTTGTAGCCGCGCTGAAAAAACAGCCGAAGGCGATTGCGCCTTTGAATATGATGGTTAGAGCTGCACTGGCTTCAAATAAACCAGAAGTAGCTATTAAAGAACTTAATAAACTGATAAAAATAGTGCCGGATTACTTTGTTGCCTATAACTTAAAAGGTGAGGTGTATGCTAGCCAGAAAAAATATAAGAAAGCGATTATTGCATTTAAAAAAGCGCTAGAACTTAAGTCGGACTGGTGGATAGCGTATAGAAATCTTGCGGGAACTTATATGCTTAATAAACAAAATAATAAAGCCATCAGCGCATATAAAGACGGTATTAATAATGCTAAAAAGAATGATCAGCTGATGGCTAATCTGGCTATGTTGTATGAAAGTGAAAGCATGGTTGATAAAGCGATAGCTCTCTATGATGAAATGGCTAAAGAAAAACCTGAATCCAGCACCGTAGCAAATAAGCTGGCGATGTTACTGGTTGAATATCATGATGATAAGCCCAGTAAAGACAAAGCTCTGTCACTGGTAACAAAATTTGAAGGCCAGAAAGATGCGGGTTTGCTGGATACCCGAGGCTGGGTGTATTTCAAAAATGGTCATTTTGACAAGGCATTATCTGCTTTAAAAGAGGCTGATCAACTTGCGCCTAATCGACTTATTATCTATTACCATCTTGGTTCGGTATATTATAGTCAGGGTGACAAGTCTCAGGCTCGTAAGTATTTGCAGACAGTGATTGACTCAGATGCAAAGTTCAGATGGCGTGAGAAGGTGCAGCAGATGATTGATGAGATTAACCAGCGGGTTTAATTCTGATACTATGTGTTTTGTTGTAAGGGAGGCTTGGCCTCCCTTTTTTATTTGGCAGAATCATGTCCTGCCTATATAATGTTTCGCCATTTTTGCGAGTATTGACTGGTTGCGCCATAAAGCGGATAGACTCACTTTTCTTTCGGTGAGGGGGTAGTTTTTTTGCAGGCTAAGTCACTGATTCTTTGATGGTTTCATAAATTAATTAACTTGGATTTATATTATGCGCAGTCATTACTGTGGTCTGGTTGAAGAAGATCTTATCGACCAGGAAGTAGAACTTTGTGGTTGGGTTAACCGTCGTCGTGATCATGGCGGGGTTATTTTTGTGGATTTGCGAGATCGTGAAGGTCTGGTGCAAATAGTGTTTGATCCTGATAATCCTGAAATGTTTTCCACAGCGGAACGTATTCGTAATGAATATGTGCTCAAAGTTAAAGGCAAAGTCAGGGCGCGTGATGAATCGGTTGTTAATCCCAATCTTAAAACGGGCACTATTGAAATACTGGCGCTGGAACTGACGGTATTAAATGCAGCAGAAACACCACCATTCCAGTTAGATGACGATGTGCATGAAGATAATCGTCTAAAATACCGTTACATTGATTTGCGCCGTGATGAAATGCAGCAGCGTATGCGCATGCGTTCGCAGATTACGCGTTTTGTTCGTAACTTTCTGGATGACAATGGTTTCTTAGATATTGAAACACCTATGTTAACCAAAGCAACACCTGAAGGTGCGCGTGATTATCTGGTGCCCAGTCGTACTCATCCCGGTGAATTTTTTGCCCTGCCGCAGTCTCCACAGATATTTAAACAATTGCTGATGATGTCGGGAATGGATCGTTATTATCAGATCGTTCGCTGCTTCCGTGATGAAGATTTGCGTGCAGATCGTCAGCCGGAATTTACCCAGATCGATATAGAAACTTCATTTATGGATCAGCATCAGGTAATGGCAATTACCGAAGATATGATTCGTGACTTATTTGCCAATGTTTTAGAAGAAGCCTTGCCTAATCCATTTCCACGCATGACTCACACAGAAGCCCTGAACCGTTACGGTTCAGATAAGCCAGATTTACGTATTGATATGGAACTGGTTGATATTGGCGATTTGATGGTCGATGTAGAATTTAAAGTCTTCGCAGAACCTGCCAAAGATCCCAATGGTCGTCTGGTGGTTTTACGTGTGCCAGGGGGCGCAACACTCAGCCGTAAAGAAATCGATGGTTATACAGAATATGTAAGCCGTTATGGCGCTAAAGGCCTGGCGTGGATTAAAGTTAATGATGTGAAAGCGGGGCGTGAAGGTCTGCAATCACCTATTGTTAAATTCCTGCCGGATGAAGCGCTGGATGCCATTATTGAGCGCACAGGCACAGAGTCGGGTGATTTGTTGTTCTTTGGTGCAGGCAAAACCACTATTGTTAATGAATCTATCGGTGCTCTGCGAGTAAAAGTGGGGCATGATCGTGGTTTAGCCTCTCGTGACTGGAAGCCTTTATGGGTGGTTGATTTTCCCATGTTTGAATGGAACGACAAAGAAGATCGCTGGGATGCACTGCATCATCCATTCACTGCACCCAATACAGAAGATCCCGCAGAGCTGGCTAGCAAGCCGGGTGAAATGTTGTCACGTGCTTATGACATGGTGCTTAATGGTTGTGAGCTGGGCGGTGGATCAGAGCGTATTCATACCACAGACATGCAGGATAAAGTATTTGAGATCCTTGGCATTGGTGAAGAAGAGGCCAGAGATAAATTTGGTTTCTTGCTGGATGCATTGAAATACGGTTGTCCGCCTCATGCAGGTCTGGCTTTTGGTCTGGATCGTATGGTTATGCTAATGACAGGTGCCAGTTCGATTCGTGATGTAATGGCTTTCCCGAAAACACAAACAGCTGCCTGTTTGTTAACCGATGCACCATCGGCGGTTTCAGCTGCGCAGTTGCGCGAGTTGAATGTGCGGATTCATAAACCGGCGAAATAAGTTGTAAGTTGCCTAAGCCCAGGTGTCGGAGTCAAAGTTGTTCATTAATGTGTCAGGATGGGCATAAAAGTAAATAACTTTGACTCCGACACCTGTGTTGTTTGTAACTTACTCTTTAGAGATAGTTGAATTCGATTGCTTAGGCTTTATATTAAACAGTATCTAAATCAAATCCTTCCTGGGCTAAATAAATGAATGCCGCTGCCATACAGCCATATGCTTTACTAGATGATATTGAGTGTGAACACCGAATACTCGCTGCAAAAGAGCAGCTGGGTGATCGGCTGGTTATTTTAGGACATCACTACCAGCGTGATGAGGTGTTCAAACATGCCGACTTTTCCGGTGATTCATTAAAGTTATCCCATAAAGCTGCAAAATCTGATGCCGAATACATTGTATTTTGTGGTGTGCATTTTATGGCTGAAGTGGCGGATATACTTTCCCGTCCTGATCAAATCTCCATTATTCCCGATATGGCAGCCGGTTGTTCCATGGCAGATATGGCAAATTTGGCCAATGTCGAAAAAGCCTGGCGTGAATTATCTGAGGTGTTAGAACCGGATGAGCAAATCACGCCGGTTACCTATATTAATTCAGCGGCAGATTTAAAAGCCTTTTGTGGTCGTCATGGCGGCATAGTGTGTACATCAACCAATGCGCGTGATGTGCTGGAATGGTCATTTGGTCAGCGTGAAAAAATACTGTTTTTCCCTGATCAACACCTGGGGCGTAATACAGGCTTTAATATGGGGCTGCCTCTGGATGAAATGGTGATCTGGGATTATGACAAACCCATGGGTGGCTTAACGGCTGAAGAAATTAATAAAGCTAAAATCATCTTATGGAAAGGTTTTTGTTCTGTACACCAAATGTTTAAACCTGAGCAAATTGATAATTTCAAAGCTAAATATCCAGAAACTAAAATCATTGCTCACCCTGAAAGTTCTTTTGAAGTTTGTCAGAAAGCAGATTATGTTGGTTCTACAGAATATATTATTAATACGGTTGCTAATGGTGAACCGAATACTCGCTGGCTGGTAGCGACGGAATTAAATCTGGTTAATCGTCTCAATGATCAGTTTAAATCTGAAGGCAAAAGCGTGCATTTTATGTCGCCCACCGTGTGCATGTGTTCCACCATGTTTAGAATTGATCCTCAGCATCTGGCATGGACACTGGAAAATCTTGTTGGAGGGCATGTGGTTAATCGAATTTCAGTGCCAGATGATATTGCTGAGCAGGCAGTAAAAGCGTTGGATAGAATGCTGGTTTTAAAGTAGAAATTAGAATAAAAAAACAATATTTCAGTTGCCCCTTAACTTGCAACTTATAACCTGCAACTTATACTTTGTCCTATGAAAGAAGCAGTCATATTAGTTCATGGTCTCTGGATGAGTGGCGCAGAAATGTGGCGTTTGCGCCAGCGCCTGAAGCAGGCTGATTATGATTGTTATCAATTTAAATATTCCAGTCTAAAAAAATCCCCCGAAGAAAATGCCGAAAGTTTGTATGAATTTACAAACACCATTGATGCACCAGTTATTCATTATGTTTGTCATTCACTGGGTGGGCTGGTATTACTGCATTTATTTGATAAACATATTATTAAACAGAAAGGTCGTATTGTTTTATTAGGCTCGCCTGTTAATGGCAGTGGCGTTGCTCGCCGACTGTATAAAAAACGCATTACCCGTTGGTCTCTGGGGCGAAGTGTTGAACAGGGTTTGTTAGGTGGGCGACCCGTGTGGATTAAATCACGGGATTTAGGTGTGATTGCAGGTACTTTGCCCATAGGCATGGGGCTGATTGTTGGTGGGCTGGAGTCACCACATGATGGTACGGTTTCAGTAGAGGAAACTTATCTGGGAGGGGCAACAGATTTTATAACTTATCCTGCCAGCCATTTTGGACTCTTGTATTCTTTAGAGGTTGCTATTCAAATTGTGACTTTTTTACGGGCAGGCAAGTTTGGTGATGAAGTAACCAACCTGTTATTTGATGCAACCTGAAATCATAAGTTGTAGGCGCGGCTATGCCTCAACACCCCTGAATGATAGACTCTAACAAAATTTTTAAGCAGGCTTTAGTAGAGTCGGGCAGAGTAAATGAGCCAATATAAAACATCACAGTTAAGTTCTAAATGATTAGAATTATTGGCATAGATCCAGGTTCTCGCATGACCGGCTACGGCGTTATCGATTCTGATGGCATGGAAAGTCGCCATGTAGACAGTGGCTGCATTTATGTAAAAGGTGATAATTTGCCTGAGCGTCTGGGAGATATTTTTCAGCGTGTTAGTGAAATTATTGCAGAATGGCAGCCAACCCAGATGGCCATAGAAAGTGTGTTTGTAAATAAAAATGTTAATTCAGCATTAAAGCTGGGGCAGGCGCGAGGCGCTGCCATTTGTGCAGGTGTACAGCAAAAATTAATTGTTAGTGAATATGCGCCTAAAGAAATAAAAAGTGCCGTGGTGGGAACAGGCAATGCGGCCAAAGAACAGGTTCAACATATGATGACCATGTTATTAAAACTGGAAAAAGGTTTGCAGTCAGATCAGGCCGATGCATTAGCCGTTGCATTGTGTCATGCGCATCAAAGTAAACTGTCGGGTGTTATTGCGCCAGCCAGCCGTAAGCGTTCAAGGGGGCGATGGTTATGATTGGCCGATTGTGTGGAAAAATTATCCACAAACAGCCGCCCCAGTTACTTATTGATGTGCAGGGCGTGGGTTATGAAGTGGATGCGTCCATGTCCACTTTTTATCAGCTGCCTGACTTAGGCTCAGAAGTGACTTTGCACACGCATATGGTGGTGCGTGAAGATGCGCAATTGCTCTATGGATTTGTCTCTGAATCTGAACGTGCGTTATTTCGAAATCTTATCAAAATTAATGGCGTTGGCCCTAAACTGGCAATAACCATTTTATCGGGCATGAGTGTCGATGAGTTTGTTATCTGTGTTCAGGATGGTGATGCAACAGCATTAGTTAGAATACCGGGCATAGGTAAAAAAACAGCAGAGCGATTAATTATAGAATTACGAGACCGTCTGAAAGATAACACACCTCAAGGTAGCACAGCACCATCTTTGGCAGCGTCGAACAGTGCTTCGTTTAATTCACCTGTGAGTGAGGCGGTGAGTGCGCTGGTTGCATTAGGTTATAAAGCGCAGGAAGCGAGTCGAATGGTGAGATCTATTAATGTGGAAGGCCTGGATACTCAGGAAATTATCCGATTAAGTTTAAAAGGCGCAGCATAGTAAATAATGAATGAATCTGAACGTATTATCACTGCCTCTAAATCGATTGAAGATGAAACCATCGACCGGGCTATTCGCCCTAAACTTTTAAAAGATTATTCTGGTCAGCCCACAGCTTCCGAACAACTGGATATTTTTATTCCAGCGGCACGTAATCGCGGTGAGGCGCTGGATCATCTACTTATTTTTGGTCCACCCGGTTTAGGTAAAACGACACTGGCACATATTGTCGCCAATGAAATGGGTGTAAATTTACGCCAGACCTCTGGCCCAGTACTGGAAAAACCCGGTGATCTGGCGGCACTGTTAACCAATCTTGAACCACATGATGTTTTGTTTGTTGATGAAATTCACCGCTTAAGCCCTGTGGTGGAAGAAGTGCTTTATCCCGCAATGGAAGATTATCAGCTGGATATTATGATTGGTGAAGGGCCGGCAGCTCGCTCTATTAAACTGGATTTGCCGCCATTTACGCTGGTGGGAGCAACAACACGAGCGGGTTCATTAACCTCACCTTTACGAGATCGTTTCGGTATTGTGCTAAGGCTGGAATTTTATAATACTCAGGATCTTACAGAAATTGTGAAACGCTCTGCTCATATACTCGATCTGGTTATCGATCAGTTGGGTGCTGAAGAAATTGCGTGCCGAGCAAGAGGTACGCCGCGTATTGCTAACCGACTGTTACGCCGGGTGCGTGATTATGCTGAAGTGAAAGCGGATGGCAAAATTACATCTGATGTTTCATCAAAAGCACTGGATATGCTTAAAGTGGATTCGTTTGGTTTTGATAATATGGATCGAAAACTGTTAATGACCATTATTGAAAAATTTGATGGTGGCCCTGTGGGTGTGGAAAACCTGGCAGCTGCAATAGGCGAAGAGCGAGATACCATTGAAGATGTTATTGAGCCTTACTTAATACAGCAGGGTTTTTTAATGCGCACACCCAGAGGACGAGTGGCCACTAAAAATGCCTATCGGCACTTTGGCTTAAAAATTCCTCGGCAACAGCTGAGTGATGATTTATTTGATGAAGTAGAATAAAAATATTTCGTGTAAAATATTCTTATTTGTTTATATAAAAATGACATTAGTTAAATACTTGTCACAGAAAACCAGTAAAAATAATATAACATTCCCATGTCTTAATGTTTATCTACCAAAAAGAAAATCATAATGAACTTTAGCTGGCCAATACGCGTCTATTATGAAGATACCGATTCGGGTGGTGTCGTATATTATGCAAATTATTTAAAATTTATGGAACGGGCGCGAACAGAATATTTACGCGATCTGGGCTTTGAGCAGGATGCGCTTATAAAAAATGAAAATGCTATTTTTGTGGTGCGTTCAGTCAGTGTTGATTACATTAAACCGGCTCGGTTTAATGAGTTGCTGAGCGTGAGTGCAAAAGTAATAGAGCTTAAAAAAACGCGCATGCTATTTGAACAAAGTATTGTTCGGGAATCAGATCAGACCTTACTCTCCATGGGTAAAATACTGATAGTCAGCTTAAAGGCCGATACATTTAAACCTGTTGCAATTCCTCAGATTATTAGGGAGGCCATCTGTGTCGTCTGATTTATCATTATTTAATCTGGTGTTGGAAGCCAGCACGCTGGTGCAGCTGGTCATGTTGATCTTATTGCTGGCCTCAGTTATGTCCTGGTTTATTATTTTCAATAAACGAAAGTTGTTAAAAGCCGCAAGTATTAGTGCGTTAAAATTTGAAGATGATTTCTGGTCGGGTGGTGATCTTAGTGAACTGTATACAAAACTTGGTCGCCGACGAGTTGATCGTGAAGGTATGGAAAAAGTATTTGAAACCGGCTTTTCAGAATATGCGCGTTCATATAAACATATAACGGATGCTGCTTTTATGATGGCCAGCGTGCAGCGCAGTATGAAAGTAGCACTGGCCAGAGAAGAAGATAAGCTGGAATCCAGCCTGTCTACACTGGCAACCATAGGCTCTATCAGTCCTTATGTGGGATTGTTTGGAACAGTTTGGGGAATTATGAGTTCGTTCACGGCTTTAGGTAATGTGCAACACGCCAGTTTAGCTATGGTCGCCCCCGGTATTGCAGAAGCATTGATTGCAACTGCAATGGGCCTATTTGCTGCGATTCCTGCGGTTGTTGCGTATAACCGATTTTCAGATCAGGTTAATCGTCTGCTTGGTCGTTATGAGAATTTTGCTGAAGAATTTGCCACTATTTTGCAAAGACAGTCGCAGAAAAAAACGGGTGGAAAAAATAAAAAAACGGATACTGATAGCGAAAGTGAGAGTGCATAAAGGTGGCAAGAAATAAACGTCGCCCCATGGCTGAAATCAATGTAGTGCCTTACATCGATGTAATGCTGGTATTGTTAATTATTTTTATGATTACAGCACCTTTAATTCAGCAAGGTGTAGAAATTGACCTGCCACAGGCATCGGCTAATCCTTTACCGCCCGATCAGCACGAGCCTATAGTTATATCTGTTGATAAAACAGGTAGCTTCTATCTGGATATTGGCGATGAGCCAAATAAGCCCGTTGATGCACAGTTGCTGGTTAATCGAGTTGCTGCCATACGTCAGCTAAAACCGAATATTCCAATTCTTGTTCGAGGCGATCGTGATGCGGGTTATGGCAGTGTTATTGATGCCATGGTGTTATTGCAAAAAGCGGGTGTGGAAAAAGTAGGTTTGATGACAGACTCACCAGAGATGTCTAACTAATGGATCAGGGTTTGTGGCAACAACTTAAACAATCACCCTCGGCATTTATTGCATCTATTGTTTTGCATCTTGTATTGCTGGTTATTGTGGGGGTTAGCTTGGATAATACCAGCGCACCCAAATTACCACATAAGCCAACTGTAAAAACGGTACAGGCAGTGGTGGTTGATGCCGCCAAAGTGGATGCTGAATTTAAAAAACTGAAACTGGCTGAAAAACGTAAAAAGAATAAAGAAGAATCCAGAAAGAAACGTTTGGAGCGTGATGCTAAAAAAGCACGTGATAAACGACGCAAAGAAGAAAAACGGCTGGCGAATCTAAAACGTAAAGAAAAAAAACGTCTGGCTGATTTAAAGCGTAAGCAGAAAAAAATAGCTAAGGCTGAAAAAGAAAAGCGAGCTAAATTAGAGAAAGAACGTAAGAAAAAACAGAAAGAATTAGCGGCTTTAGAGAAAAAACGCCAGCAAGAACAGCAAAAATTAGCTGCCATAGAGGCAAAACGTAAAGCAGAGGAAGAAACTGCACGCAAAAAGAAACAGGCTAAAGAGGCAGAAGCCAGGCGGCTGGCAGAAGCGGCTGAATTAAAACGCCAGATGGAAGAGGAAGAGCGTAGAAATATAGAGCTTAATAGCCGAGTACAAAAACTACGTGCGCAATATGTTCAGGATATTATGAACCATGTGCAGCGTTACTGGCTGAAACCATCCAATATTCAAAAAGGCTGGAAATGCGATGTCTCAGTACAACAAAATGCGTTAGGTGATGTAACTCATGTTAAAATGCTAAACTGCATCGGCAGTGATGGTTTTAAAAGCTCGGTTGAACGAGCTGTGAAAAAAGCATCGCCTTTACCCTCGCCCAAAGACCCTAAGGCTTTTGACAGAAATATACAATTTACATTTAATCCTAAAGGATAACCCTGTTAATTCATGAACAAGCATCTTGAGTCCAAAATTCGCCAGCTCTGTGTTGCAAACCTTCGCAATAGGTCAACTATTACGTGCAGCTTGCGCCTTGATCTGACGAATTTTAGAATCAATACGCATATCCAGAATTAATAGAGATACCTTAAAACATGAAACAGCAATTACCTAAACTCTTTTT
>CAZFUY010000050.1:17468-21939 GCA_964522445.1 uncultured Thiotrichaceae bacterium
CAGAATTAATAGAGATACCTTAAAACATGAAACAGCAATTACCTAAACTCTTTTTTATAATTTTTACCCTGTTTGCATCAATGCCATCACATGCATTGTTAAAAATAGAAATTACTGATGGTGTAGAAGGCGCTATGCCTATTGCCATTATTCCTTTTGATCGTAAAGGAGTGCCCGGGCCAATTCCTTTTAAGGTGACAGATATTATTAGCGCAGATTTACAGCGCAGTGGTAAATTTTCACCCATAGAAGAGCAGAAACTAATTTCTCGCCCGCAAAGTCAGCAGGCAATGAATTATAAACTCTGGCGTTTGGCCAGTATCGATCATGTTGTTATCGGGCAAGTTAAGATGCTTGCGCCAAAACGGTATGAAGTGCAATTTCGTTTAATGGATGTATTTAAGGGCAGTCAGGTTTTGGGCTATGTTTTTAATGCCACTGATAAAAACTTACGCAGTATATCGCATCGAATCAGTGATTTAATCTATGAGCATATCATTGGACTGAAGGGTGCGTTTGATACCAAAATTGCATATGTGACTGTGGAACGTAAAGTAGGTGCTCAGCCTGCGTATAAATTACAGGTTGCGGATACTGATGGTTATAATCCTCAGACGATTCTAACATCGACTCAACCCATTATGTCGCCTTCCTGGTCTCCCGATGGAACTCGGCTGGCTTATGTGTCTTTTGAACATCGTAAATCTGAAATTTATATTCAGCATTTATCCAGTCAGCGACGTGATAAAATTTCATCTCGTGCAGGCATTAATGGCGCGCCTGTCTGGTCGCCTGATGGTAAGAAATTAGCGCTGACTTTATCCAGTACAGGGAATCCAGATATTTATGTTATGAATCTGGCAACAAAAAAATTAAAGCAGATAACCCGGCATTGGGGCATAGACACAGAGCCTGCCTGGATGCCTGATGGAAGTGCTATAGTGTTTACCTCCAGTCGTAGTGGCAAGCCTCAGTTGTACCGAGTTTTAGTCAATGGTGGAAAACCTAAGCGCTTAACATTTGAAGGACGTTATAATGCAAATGCAGAAATTTCACCTGACGGAGGTTTTGTTGCTTTTGTTCAGGGTGAAGGTAATATTTTTAAAATTGCATTAATGGATTTAGAAACAGGTTTTGTACAGGTGCTGACAGATGGCGTGCTGGATGAGTCTCCCAGTTTTTCACCAAATGGCAGTATGATTTTATATGCAGCACAGGCTGAGGGGCGGGGAGTTCTGGCAGCTGTATCAACAGATGGGCGCTTTAAGCAACGTTTGATTCTTTCAGAAGGTGATGTGAGAGAACCAACATGGGCTCCTTTTAAGTAACTTAGTTTGGGAAAAGAATTATGAAATTTAAATTATTATTGGCAGTATTAATAACAACTCTATTAATGGGCTGTGACCCTGCACAGGTAAAAGATGGTGATTCTGCGTCATCAGCTAATGGATCAACGGCGGCAGGTAGCTCAGATGCAACACAAACAGGCGGCATTAATGGTGCTAATGGTTCTGATGGTACAGCCATGGCGGGTGTTGAAAATAATGTTTCCTATGAGCGCAATGCTATTAATGATGTTAACAGCATATTAGCTGAGCGTGTTATCTACTTTGATTTTGATAGCGATAATATTTCACAGGACTATATGGATTTAATTGCACATCATGGTAAATACCTGGCAAATAATCCTGATATGAAGCTACGTCTTGAAGGCCATGCCGATGAACGTGGTACTCGTGAATATAATGTCGCACTGGGTAATCGCCGAGCTCAGGCTGTACGTCGCCTGATATTATTTCAGGGTGTAAATACAGCACAGGTAACAGTGATTAGTTATGGCGAAGAAAAGCCTGTTGCATTGAGTCATGATGAAGAAGCATGGCGTTTAAATCGTAGAACAGAATTAGTTTACGAGTAACTATTTAACTCTGAGGGTTTAATTCCCCGCTGCTTGTTAGCGGGGTTCTTTATTTAGAATAAATCTGAACAGTTATGTTTTTTATAAGGCTAATAAAAGAATGTATAAACCATCGCTACCTGCCAGTTTAATAACGGGCGTTTTATTAACACTATCTGCAAATCTTATGGCCGCACCAGGCATGAGTATTGAGCAACGTTTAGTCCGTGTTGAAAATATGTTGGGTAATCAGGTTCTAATGGAACAAATGCAGCAGATGGAACAGATTCGTACTGAGCTGGCAGAAATACGAGAGCTGGTAGAAAATCAGGATCATCAGCTGAATATGATCAAACAAAGACAGCGCAACTTATATAATGATATGGATCGTCGTTTACATGAGCTGGAAGTAGGTACAATCAGAAAACCTGAGAGCCTGTCATCTTCAAATCAACCCATACCAACAGGCTCAAATATAGCGCCCCCTGTTTCATCTCACGTTGCGCCACCCGTCGTTGTTGCTACTAATAATCCACAGGATAAAGATGGCAGACTGGCTTATGGCCAGGCATTTAATGTGCTTAAAGAAGGCAACTATCAGCAGGCTATTATTGATTTCAAAAATTTCATAAGCACCTATTCTGAAAGTAAATATGTGGCTAATGCCCAGTACTGGCTGGGTGAGGCTAATTATGCATCCAGAGATTATAAAACAGCACTGGAGGAATTTAATAAAATTAAAGTTAACTATCCTCAAAGTGGAAAAGTTCAAAGTGCAGAGCTTAAAATTGGCTACACCTATTATGAAATGAAAGACTGGGCATCTGCCAAAGCAGCGCTTCAGCAGGTTGTTAATAATTATCCTGATTCAACGGTTGCCAGAAAAGCGAGTGAGCGTTTGCAGCGTATGAAGCGGGAAGGTCGATAAGTCACTGTTCAGGAGAGAGCTGAGTGGTTACTCTTTTTTGTTAAGTTTTTAAGCCTTATGTCATCTCAAACCCCTCAACTTCGAATTACCGAAATTTTTTATTCACTGCAGGGTGAATCAAAAACGGTTGGCTGGCCAACTGTTTTTATCCGTCTAACCGGCTGTCCTTTACGTTGTGTTTATTGTGATACACGTTATGCCTTTAGTGGTGGTGAGTGGTTGTCACTGGATGAAATAATTCAGCAGGTTAAACAATATAAAACACGGCATATAACCGTAACGGGTGGAGAACCTCTTGCCCAGAAAGCCTGCAATAATTTATTAAAACAACTCTGTGATAAAGGCTATCAGGTCTCACTGGAAACCAGTGGTGCAATGGATGTTGCTGATGTTGATGCGCGTGTTGTGAAAGTAATGGATATAAAAACTCCTTCATCAGGAGAAGTTGAAAAAAACCGCTTTAGTAATATAGATTTTCTAAATGAAAGTGATGAAATTAAATTTGTTATTTGTAATTATGATGATTACTGCTGGTCAAAAGATATTATTAAGCGATATAAATTAACAGATAAATGTGATGTTTTATTTTCACCTGTACAGGGTGATATAACGCCAACAGATCTGGCTGACTGGATTTTACAGGATCAGCTAAACGTACGCTTTCAGATACAGCTCCATAAATATCTCTGGGATGATGAGCCTGGCAGATAAATAATGCGTTAAAAAATAGAACAAAGATATGAAACAGAAAAACCCAAAAGCCGTCATTCTTTTATCCGGTGGACTGGATTCAGCAACAGTGCTGGCCACAGCCAGAAATAAAGGCTTTGATTGTTATGCGCTAAGTTTTGAATATGGTCAAAGACACAAATCAGAGCTGGACGCAGCTAAAAATATTGTAGCAGCACTGGGTGCTATAGAGCATCGAACGCTTCATATCGATCTGGGGGCGCTGGGAGGCTCAGCACTAACAGATAATAATATTGACGTACCAACATCTCCCACAGAAGGTATCCCTGTTACTTATGTTCCAGCACGGAATACCGTTTTTTTATCCCTGAGCCTGGCATGGGCAGAGGTACTGGGTGCTAATGATATTTTTATTGGTGTGAATGCGGTTGATTATTCAGGTTATCCTGACTGTCGCCCTGAATATATAAAGGCATATGAGAAAATGGCCAATCTGGCAACTAAAGCGGCAGTAGAGGGAGAGAAGATGACGATCCATACGCCACTGATTAGTTTAACCAAGGCAGATATTATCAGGCTGGGTATGGCTAATGGAGTAGATTACAGGATGACAGTATCCTGTTATGCCAGTAATGATGAGGGGCGAGCGTGTGGTGAGTGTGACTCCTGTCGCTTACGAGCTAAAGGATTTGAAGATGCGGGTGTAGATGATCCGACTCGGTATCAGGCCTGAGGTAGAGGCATGTTAAATTTTCCAGATTTAAGTCATAAATCATTAACAATCGATCTTGTTTTTCTCAAGAAATCAGGTAGTATACCGATCCTCCTGGTGTGGCTGGATTTGAGCTTCCAGTAACACTAAATAGATTGAATGTCCTGTGGACATAATCTATATGCAAAAATGGGCCGTTAGCTCAGTTGGTAGAGCACCGGACTTTTAATCCGATGGTCCCGCG
>CAZFUY010000051.1:0-19727 GCA_964522445.1 uncultured Thiotrichaceae bacterium
TAAAATTTTAGTGCATTTTTCTTTCGCGCCTCTATCGTGCAAAGGTCTCAATTTAAATTATAATTTAATTATTCTTTTAAATTTTTTGGTCGATGATTTAATTTTGTTTCCCCGGTAACATTACACCGCCCATAGCAGGCTCTCCGCTACCATGCGAAAATGCATGTGATAAATAATCCGGTGACTCTTCGCCTAATAAATGATAAAGATTACTCAGGTGCATTCTGTACTGTTCATCAAATGACTCTACTGAATCAGATGGATTGTAATCACCAAACCACCAAAACCAGTCTGAGCCTTCACAAATAGCCAGTTGATATTCTGCTCGTGTTATTTCTTCAGCCGATAAACAACCACTAGAAACAACCTGATCATAAACCTGTTTGGCATCGGTTAGCATATCCCATGCACGGTTTTTATCAGCCTCACCTATCCATGTTGAAAATGTGCCGTATACCCAGCTACCTGCAACCATTTCTGATAGTTGTGTTGTTTGTGAATACTGATCTAAATAATCACTGTAGGTTGTTAAATTAATAACTCTGTTTTCTGATAATTTTTTATATAAAGCGGATAAAAAATAATACGCATTTTCAGGATAATATTCCCATGCATTTTCTCCATCTAATATAATAGAGACAATGGCATCAGGATTATCTGCACAGGATTCAGCAATTGTTTCCAGGTGATTAGCTAAATTAGCCACTGCATCATCCGCATGCCAGTCTGAATATTTAAAACCAATTAAATCAGACAGGCCATCATCTCTAAAAAAACAGGTCGCTGAATTATTTTTGTATTGATAGGCCCCATGAATACAGGTTTTATGTTCAAGCTCTGATTTTGTTAAAGAATTTCTCAACACTGTTTCGCCACTGGCTAACCAGCGTATACCCATATCTGATAATAATTCTACTGTTGCGCCACTCACGCTACCTTCAGAGGGCCAGCAGCCACTGGGGGTAAAACCAAAATATTTTTTAAAGGTTTCAATTCCCTGTTGCATGTGCCATCGACTACGTGCTTCTCCTCCGGGGTATTTTTTTACCACAGGTAAACGTGCATCAGGCATGGCATCTCTGGTACTTTCGATATCTAATAATAAAGGCACAATAGGATGCGCATAAGGTGTCATGGATAATTCTATTTGCTTTTTTTCTGCCAGTTTTTTATATCGTTCAATAACGGTAGAAATAAGCTCATAAATAAGCTCAACTAAAAGGCGACGATCATGTACTGTAAACATGCTGCCTTTTTTCATTAATGATTTAACACGCGAATCTTTTCTACGCACAGTTTCAGCAATCCATGCCAGATGATACCAGACTAATAAATCAGCCAGATATTGATCATCATAATAGTTAAGAATTTCTGGATCTTCTAAAACAGCTTTTGCCATATTAGCCAGTTTTTTAAAATGATCAAAGCGATCAATCAATCGGTGTTCATTGGCACGCAAACATTCTTTGATGAGGGATATTCGTTTTTGAGGATTTTTGGGAATAACCGCCTCAGCCAGTGATCTTAATAAAGGATCACGAAGCGCATTACCATGATGTAGATAACCATCAAGCTGCTGACTGTAATCATCAATCTGTTCCAGTAATATTGGCGCAAAATTTATTACAGCTTTGGCTTTAGGCATTGCTTCCAGGTGAGCGGCCATATCCACATAATCTTTTATGGTATGTAAATATGTCCAGGGCAAACAAAACTCACCATTACGCAGATCCCGGTATTCTGGCTGATGCATATGCCAGTAGAGAACAACATTTAATGGTGATTTGTTCTCTACTTTATCGGACATGATGCAGTTCCTGGCCCAACATTTCTGGAGTGACCAAAACTACGCCATTGGGTGACACATAAAAACGATTTTTATCGTCTTCTGTACTCACACCGATTTTTGTACCTTCTGGAATACGACAGCCTTTATCAATAACGGCATTTCTAATGGTGCAATGCTTACCAATAACAACTTCAGGCAACGCAACAGTTGATTCAATAAGTGAATAATCATCCACACAGACATTTGAAAATAACAGCGAATGTCGAACGACTGATCCCGATATAATACAACCACCAGAAACCATTGAGTCAACCGCCATGCCTCTTCTATCTTTATCATCAAAAATAAATTTAGCGGGCGGCAATTGTTCCTGATAAGTCCAGATGGGCCATTCATTATCATATAAATTCAAATCAGGTGTTACGCCAATCAATTCCAGGTTAGCTTCCCAAAAGGCATCCACTGTGCCGACATCTCGCCAGTAAGATTGTTCGCCACTTTGCACATCACGGAAAGGAAAAGAAAATACTCTGTATTTATCAATCGCACCGGGAATAATATCTTTTCCAAAATCACGAGAAGAATCGGGAGTGTCACAATCTTTTATTAGTTGCTCAAATAGAAAATCTGTATTAAACACATAAATCCCCATAGAACACAGGGCACTATCCTCACTACCTGGCATAGGTTCAGGATGTTCTGGTTTTTCAAGAAAGCTGTGAATACGGCCATCTTTTTCTGTACCTAATACACCAAAAGCCTTTGCTGTTTCGATAGGCACTTCTATACAGCCAACAGTAATATCTGCCTGTTTTTCTACATGCTCTGCAATCATTGCGCCATAATCCATTTTATAAATATGATCACCTGCAAGAATAAGCACATATTTGGGCGCATGAGATCGAATAATATCCATGTTCTGGAAAATCGAATCCGCTGTACCTGCATACCAGGAGGCTTCATCAACTCGTTGCTGTGCCGGCAATAATTCCACAAACTCACCATACTCACTGCGCAAATGACCCCAGCCCTGCTGGATATGAGTAATTAAGGAATGGGCTTTATACTGAGTAATGACACCTATACGCCGGATGCCTGAATTTACACAGTTTGATAAGGGAAAATCGATAATTCTAAATTTACCGCCGAAAGGAACTGAGGGTTTTGCTCGCCACTGGGTCAGTTGCATAAGCCTTGAACCTCTGCCACCGGCCATTATTAAAGCTAATGTATCTCTTGTTAGTCGACTTACAAATCTAAGCGAACATTGTGATCTCATCTGTTTTTCCCTTATAGGTTATAGCTTCAATTTATCATTTATTTTATAAGTATAAGTTTATCAAACTGTGTCAGAGTTAGCTGATTAGTTTAGACTATCTGAGACCTTTTCACGAAATAAAATTATACCGATTTCATCGTCATTTCTGCACGCTTCTAGCAGGAATCCAGCATCTTTCAGGATTAAAGTCACTGGATTCCGGCTCAAAAGCATACCGGAATGACAAAAAACATTTCATGCAAAATGTTCTATCTATTACAAAAATATTTATCCAGAAATTCTATATATTGTTATCATAGCGCAATATAAATATGTGATGATTGCGCAAAATCATAATAGATTGATGATAAACAACAAAATTGAAATGATTAAAAAAACAGTTAAAAAAACCTTAACGGATGGCCAGCTCAAAATATCTAATGCCCGCCATCACAATCCCTTTGAAGTCCTGGGTCTGCACCATAGCAAGACTCACTCAACTGTTTGTGTCTTTGCACCCAATACACAAAGCCTGTTTATCACTCCTGGCAATATTGAACTCACTCGATTACCCGGTAGTGATTTTTTTGAATGGTCGGGTGATAAAAAAGTTGTTCCTGCTCAATACCAGTTAAAACGTATTGATGGATCAGGTTTTGAATCTGTTTATTATGACCCCTACTGTTTTTCTCCACAGCTCTCAGAATTTGATCTCCATTTATTTGGTGAAGGTAAGCACTGGCATATTTACCGTATTTTAGGCGCTCACACTCACACAGTTAATGGCATTACTGGCATTCTATTTGCCACCTGGGCACCCAGTGCTGAGCATGTTAGCGTCATTGGTGACTTTAATGGCTGGGATGGTCGATGTCATGCTATGCGTAATAGAGGCAACAGTGGTGTTTGGGAATTATTTATTCCCGGTCTTGATATCGGCACTTTATATAAATTTGAAATACGCAATATTAATAGCGGACAGGTTGTTGAAAAAACCGACCCCTATGGTCAACAATTTGAGCTTCGCCCTAAAACAGCATCCATTGTTACTAAAGAAAACAAATATAACTGGCAAGACAATAACTGGATGCAGCAACGCCAGAAGCATGACTGGTTACATCAACCACTTTCCATTTATGAAATACATCTAAGTTCATGGCAAAAAGATAATGAAGGTAATTTTTTAAACTACCGTGAAATTGCCCATCGTTTAGTGGACTATATCCAGCAAACGGGTTTTACACATATAGAATTATTACCCATCACTGAGCATCCACTGGATGCCTCATGGGGCTATCAGACCACAGGCTATTTTGCACCCACCAGCCGTTTTGGCACAGTGGACGACTTTCACTATTTTGTTGATTATCTGCATCAACATAACATTGGCATATTACTGGACTGGGTACCTGCTCACTTTCCAAAAGACGCTCATGGACTGGCTAACTTTGATGGCAGCGCACTTTACGAACATGAAGACCCTCGCAAAGGCGAACACCGCGACTGGGGCACATTAATTTATAATTATGGCCGTAATGAAGTTAAAAACTTTTTACTTTCCAGCGCCCTGTTCTGGTTAGAAGAATTTCATCTTGATGGCCTGCGCGTTGATGCAGTGGCTTCAATGTTGTATCTGGATTACTCCCGCGAAGATCATGACTGGATTCCCAATATTCACGGTGGCAATGAAAACATCGAAGCCATTAATTTTTTCCGCGAATTAAATACCGTAACTCACGCAGAACATCCGGGCACAATGGTTATCGCCGAAGAATCAACCGCCTGGCCTCAGGTGACTCGCCCAACAGATATTGGCGGCCTCGGCTTTTCCATGAAATGGAATATGGGCTGGATGCATGACAATTTAGATTACATGTCAAAAGATCCAGTACACCGACATTATCATCACAGCAAACTCACCTTTGGGCTTTTATATTTATTCAGTGAGAATTTTGTTTTACCTTTTTCACACGATGAAGTGGTGCATGGAAAATCATCCATGCTCTACAAAATGCCAGGTGATGAATGGCAACGTTTTGCAAATTTACGTTTGCTATATACCTATATGTTTACCTATCCAGGTAAAAAACTTTTATTTATGGGTTGTGAATTTGCTCAGGGCGATGAATGGAATCACGAAAAAGAACTGGACTGGTATGTGCTGCAATACCCTTCACATCATGGCATTAAACAACTTGTTGGTGATTTGAATTCACTTTATAAAGAACACAGCGCATTACATTATTACGATTTTGAACCACAGGGTTTTGAATGGCTTGACTGTAATGACACCGATCAATCTGTGTTGTCTTATATGCGCCACAGTGGTGACGAAACAATTATAACTGTATTAAACTTTACACCTGTACCCAGAGAAAATTATCGCATCGGCGTACCCGATGCAGGCACTTATGCAGAAATTTTAAATTCTGATTCTGAGTATTATCACGGCAGCAATATAAGTAATGGCGTAGACATTCATTCAGATAATATTTCATGGATGAATAAACCACATTCAATAACGCTAACTTTACCGCCTTTAGCAGGTGTTGTGATTCGTAAAAAAACATAATTATTTTAACAGGTGTCGGAGTCAAAGTTGACTGCTTTTATTCTCAACCTGACATATTAGCAAGCAACTTTGACTCCGACACCAAAGCAAAAAAATGGCTAAAGAGATGAATAAAATACTCTACATAAGCAGTGAAGCATTTCCGCTAATTAAAACCGGTGGCCTCGGCGATGTTGCAGGCAGCCTACCCCGCGCATTACAGAAAAACAAACAGAATGTTCGTTTATTATTACCTGCATATAAAACTATTTTAGATACATTAAAGAAACCAAAAGTTGTTTCAGAACACTTTCATTACGGCCAGCACATCCGCCTTTTAGAAACCACTCTGCCCGGCACAAAAGTAAAAACCTGGCTAGTGGATTGCCCTGCTGCATTTGACCGACCCGGCAATCCATATTTAGATAAAACAGGTAAACCCTGGCACGATAATGCTTTTCGTTTTGCTCTATTTTCGCAGGTTGCTGTTGATATATCACTTAACCGTTGTGGGCTGGACTGGCAGGCAGATGTCGTTCATTGCAATGACTGGCAAAGCGCTTTAGTACCTGCTCTGCTGGAAACATTTCCTGAACGTCCTGCTACTGTATTTACGATTCATAATCTGGCCTATCAGGGAACTTTCCCCACTCAAACTTTTTTTGACCTTGGTCTGCCCTTTGAATTATGGGGCATGCATGGCCTGGAATTTCATAACCAGTTTTCATTTATTAAAGGTGGTTTAGTATTTGCAGATCGAATAAACACCGTAAGCCCAACCTATGCTGAAGAAATTCAGCATGCCAAGTTTGGCTACGGCCTTAATGGATTGCTTAGCCATAGAAAAGATCGACTGTCTGGCATAATTAATGGCATTGATACAGACATCTGGAATCCAGGTACAGACCCTCTACTGGAACAAAACTACAACCGCCGTAGCCTGTCTAAAAAACAGATTAATAAAATAAAACTGCAAAAACAGTTAAAACTACCCATCAAAAAGAAAATACCTTTAATTGGTTTAATTAGCAGACTGGTAGAACAAAAAGGATTAGAAGCCATTCTTGGCAGCATGAAAAAACTGATGCAGATGCCATTACAAATTGTCATACTTGGCACAGGCGAAAAAAAATATGAACAAACTTTAGTTAAGTGGGCTGACCAATATCCAGAAAAACTGGCCGTTATTATTGGTTATAACGAAGCACTTTCACATCAGATTGAAGCCGCCTCAGATATTTATCTTATGCCATCCACCTTCGAACCTTGCGGGCTTAACCAGTTATACAGTTTACGTTATGGCACATTGCCTTTAGCACGGAATGTAGGCGGTCTGGCAGATACAGTTATAGATACTACAAAGGAAACAATCAAGAATAAAACAGCGAATGGTTTTATTGTACAGGACGATACACCCGCCGCATTAATAACAACTATGCAACGGGCTTTAAAACAATATAAAGATCAGACAACCTGGAAACAACTCCAGCTCAATGCCATGACACCTGATCGCTCATGGAAACAAAGTGCTGAGCAATATATAGAACTGTATGGAAAAGCACTGAAAGATCAAAGAGTAAGTTAAGTATTTTTATTGTAGTAGGGTGCGCCATGCACACCATAAAAACACTAACTTATTAGGGCTCTGGTGCGCATGGCGCACCCTACATTGACTTCAATCCTAAAATTAATAGACAAGCAATTAAGCAACAGCCTGTTTCTTACATAACATCAAACAGTCATCACGCCAGAAACAGGTGGTTTGATCGCATTCACCTGTAGCCGGTGTAGCAAAGCAGTCAAAATTGCCTTCTGTACGTTGAATTTCATGAATTAATTTTGCCTTGGTCATTTTAGATGCCTTGATTCCATGATCTTTAGCAATAGTGCGGATTTCTTGCATTTTCATATTGTTTTCCTTTTCTATGGTTAAACCACAGTAATTTCATTAGCTTAGCGACTATTTGTTACATTTTAATTTCAGTTACTGGAAATAATTTCTGTAAGCAAACAGGTAATATTCCATTTATTATTATTTTTTATGTTTTTAGACCAGGAATTGGTAAATGTCCAGGGAATCTCTGATTAAACCTGATTAATAAAGTGGGGCGCACTGCGCGCACGGCGCACCCTACTCTGATAAAAATACTTAACTTACTGGCATTGCAGTTAAGATCACAATCATAATTTAAGCAGTGGTTTCCTGGCGATCAATTAACTCATTTCGTAAATTATCCAGCTTTATTTTATAGTCTTCAATATCCCCATAAGCAATAAAATCACGATAACGAGAATGAGTAGATTTTAAGCACCTCGCATGTTTAATTGGGCACCAGTATTGCTCAGACCGAGCCGCCACTTCCTGCGCAAATGCAATAAAACCATTCGCATAACTACAGTACACACAATTAAAACGCTCTATAAAATTCAGGTATTTCAGGTGATGCCTGTCAAAAACAATATAATCTGAACGCTTAACTTTAGGTAATCCATACACAGGAAAGCAGATCATTTGGTAAAACCAGATAAAAATATCAAAGATAACCACAGGAACAATTAAACCATAAACAACAGGCGCAACAACAAGCCCTAAAAATGAACATTCAGAGAAATATGTTTTTAAGCGTTTAGCCAGCGCCTTATGATGACTGGCTATTTCATTTTCAAATGAAACACGCCCTCTCTTAATTTGATAACCGAACTGCTCAGCATCATGACTAATTTCATCAGCAATACGCTCTTCCAGTTCACGAACCTCTTCAAGTAAATCATGCAACCGTGACATATTCTATATTCCTCCAGGCTAAATATTCTTATGATGAATTATTAGAGACCTTTGCACGAGAGAAAATTATTTTAATAGTTACCCATTTCATCGTCATTCCTGCATGTTTCTAGCAGGAATCTCGCATATTTACTGGCTTTAGGCCACTAGATCCCGGCTTAAAAGCATACCGGGATGACGGGATTTGTTTCGTGCAAAGGTCTCTATTAAAAAGCCAAACAATTTTATACTGATATTGCACTCTTAATCAGCTTCTCCTTTTCTGATTTAGTTAATTTTCTGAGTTTATGTTCTTTTTTAGATGCATCTGATCTCGACTCTGCATTTTTCTGATAAACAAGTTCAACAGGTCTTCTGGCTTTTGTATATTTTGCACCTAATTTATTGCTATTATTATGTTCATTAACTCGCCGAGTTACATCTTTGGCAATTCCTGTGTACAAACTATGATCACTACAGCGCACCATATAAACAAACCAGCACATCAATTTTAGTTAACCTCTAACGGCGCATTAATTGACTTTAATAGCGCTAAATCCTGTTGTCGCTTCTTAATATCAATTACAGCTTTTTTAAAAAATGAACGGAGTGACTTCTTAAGATGGGGCAAAACTTCTTTATTATTTATATTCTTTAATACACAGAAAATAGCAAAAGCATAGGTCATTTCGGATTGTGATAAATAACCAGAGCGACTTGGAATAGAACCTGCGCAACTGCCACATTTATTCCGATTGAATGTATAGGCGCTATTGGAAAATATCAAACCAAATCCCATAAAAACAGCAAGCACTTCAGTTGTATGTGGCCAATACTCTTCTCCACCAGGAGATGCCAGCTCCGACATTGCCCCTAAATAATGAGATAACATATGAGCATAAGATGCAATTAACGCTTCCGGATTTTTTACCTGATCAGGGTGATAGGTAATTAATAGTTTATTTTCTTCTGTTACTGATTTAGAAACGATACCTTTTGAACCTCTTAACGCTCCTTCAATCAGCACCTTTGGTGATGTTTCTGTATTACAGGATGATTGATCCTGTAACTTACATGGCCAGTGCCCTAAACCTGCATATTTTTTAACCTGTTCAAATATAACCTGCGCCATATCATGTGAATTATTAGCGCTACCAGGAAAAAATTTATTAGTTGGCAAGACCATTATTGTTTCATTAAAAAAAACATCACTGCCAAAATTATTTAGAGCCCAGGCATAAGTTTCAAACAACCATTGAATAGAATCTTCTTCTACTAATGGTTTTTCTTTGAGTAATCCAAACAACATAAGCTATATTTAACCTGAAAAAATTATTGGAGATTTACATTTCCGGCATAAGTAATGAGCATATCCATTCAATACTTTATTATGCCTTGTTGTAGTTAATTTATGAGACATACAATCACAGTGGTAGTCAAAACGCTGCTGGCGTTTAACAGCAATACCTGTTAAATCATAATCACCCGTAACACGAGGTTCAACTCCTAATGATTGCATAACTGACTTCCATTCTATGCCATGTGGTTTAATATTTCGAATGCCATAGATAATATCAGTGGCATAATGCGCCACTTCATGGGGAATGGTTGATGCCAGGCTTTCATCAAAGTATTTCGAAAAGATATAAGGGTTGTAGCGAATTCTTCTTTGTGTATTTCTGACTATATACATACCTGAACAACGACCACTCAAATCAAAGTCTATTGTTACTGGTTTTATTTTTATTTTATATATTTTATTAACCTGTTGTATGCAACCAGTAGTTTTATCTACAACTTGTTGTTTTTGTAAACAGGTTATTGGTTTTATTAAAGGCATATCACTATATCTGTTAGACTTAATCAGAGTATCCCTAGTGTATTTCTAACCGCTAGACCAATCTGAACACGACTATAAGGTTTAGAAATAAATTCAGAAACACCTAGTTTTCTAGCCTCTTTTACATCCGCATTTTCAGCAAAACCACTGGCAATAATTGCTTTCTGCTGAAGATTAAACTGAATAATCTGCTGATATGTCTCCAGCCCATTCATGCCCGGAGGCATTAACATATCTAGCACTACAATATCTACAGCGTTCTTTTTCAAATATTCAACCGCAGCTTCACCAGAATCAACCACAAACACTTTGTAACCCAAAGTAGCCAACATATCAGAAGCCACATCTCTTAGCATTTCCTCGTCGTCAACGACAAGAACAACTTCACCATTACCTTTCATGTCTTCCAGCAATGACTCTTCCTGCTCAGACTGAAAACAATCTTCAGTAACAGGAAAGCACATACAAAAACAACTACCTGAAAGATCACTTTTAACTGTAACTGTGCCACCATGATCATGTGCCGTGTTCCACACAATAGCAAGACCAAGACCTGTGCCACTTTTTCCCATCACTTTTCGGGTATAGAATGGTTCGAATATGTGTTCTATATCTTTCTGTGAAATACCTTTCCCTGAATCACAGACTTCAAGGACTGAAAGCTTTTTACGATCTTCATCTAGCTCCGGGTCAACTGACATTATTGCACTGTAGGTACGAATTAAAATAGTTCCCTTGCCATCAATAGATTCAGCACTATTCGAAACCAGATTCATCAGACTTTTAAATACATGAACATGAGAGCATAAAATATTTTGTATATCGTCATCAAATGATGAGCTGATTACAATATCAGGATAATGCAACTTCAATTCAGTTAACTCAGGTGAATCCATATATTCAGCAGCAATATTGTTTAAACTATAGACATTCTTTGAACTTGCAACACCCCTGGCAACTGTTAGCAGGTCTGACACTATTTCAGCAGCACGGTTACCTGATTTTATAACCGCATTTAATGGTTTACGATGCTCACTATTCTCAGGTAATTTCATTAATATAATTTCTGGATAATTAATAATAGCGGAAAGCATATTATTAAGATCATGGGCAACACCACCCGCCATCATACCTATAGCCTCCATTCTCTGCGAGCGCTGTAATTTTTTATTAAGCACATCCTTTTCTTCTTCGGCTTTAATTCTCTGCCTGACTTCAGCTACAAGATTTTTATGTTCATCATCTAAAAGAGCATTAGCTAAAATAACTTTTTCAAGAGTATTTTTCAGCTGTTCAACAACAATTGAAATAGCAATAGACATAATTGAATTAAGAAACATAAAATTAACTGAAAGAATTATCCATCCATTTAGCAAATTTTCCTCAACATTACTCCAGTTAATAAGCCCACTTTTAACAAAATAAGCTGCCACAATAAACGTAAGCGCATTAATGAGTAATGCAATAACAGCCGCTTTAAGACCCAACAATATGGCCGCCATAATAGGCACAGAAAAAAACCACATAAGTGAGTAATCAGCATCAATTAAAAATAACATAGAGATGCCAATCAAATAGAGACAGGTAAGAATAAATAAGGTTTTAAATATAAAAGACAGATTTTTTGAAAAACAGACAAGCAGAATAGAGCCGTAGGCTATGGTATCAATTAAAACAACGGCCCAATAACCACTAACCGCTGCCATATAAACACTGGGGATATAAGCAAATATGCCAAAGATAGAAAAAATAGAAAAAATAGAGTTTAGTATTTTTTCTCGCCAGTACTTAATATCCCTTATTTCTTCGGCATAAACAAACAGATCTTTAAAATTAGAGAACAAACCGGCAGGGTGATCCATCTTCTGTTTAGAGTTCATTATCTGAGTGTAACATAGTTAATTCTTCTTTCCTTATGTGAAAAAATCATTTACCTGAACAACATTTTTTCAAATAAATGCCTATCATGACACCTGATATTATCGCTGCTAAAGCCACTCCTACAATAAACAATAAAATAGATTTTGATCTTATCTGCGCCTCAGCATCTCTACATCAATTCTTTTAAACACGAGACATATACTCACCACTATCTGTATTAATTTTAATCTTCTCACCCGTTGTTAAATACTCTGGCACCTGCACAATTAAACCTGTAGTCATTGTCGCAGGCTTCGTTCGTGCAGAAGACGATGCAGCTTTCATTGCTGGCGCACATTCTTCTATTTCTAAAATAACATGAGCCGGCAATTCAATCCCTAATAACTGTTCATCCCCCATGAGTGCATCTATACCTTCCATGCCTTCAGTTATATAAAGTAATTCATCTTCTATAACAGCATCTTCCAGCGTGTATTGCTCGTATGATTCACTATCCATAAATGTCCAGCCATCTGCTTCACGGTATAAAGGCTGAATAGCGCGTCTTGAAATATCGACGGGCGTTATATTTTCTTCACCTTTAAAACTATGCTCAAATTTTTGTCGAGTAACAATATCGTATCCTGTAACTTTATAAAGCGTATTACCACCTCTTGAGTGAGGGCTTTGTACAAACATTTTCTTTATGACAATGTTTTTTCCATCTACCAGAAAAACCGTGCCTTTTTTTAATTCATTTGCTTTCATTTATAACCTTTATTTATTCTGATCTTATATTTGCAGTTTACTTTTTAGGCCATTAGTTAAAACCATGCTCTTTTAGTGCAGAGCTTTAGTATTTTTATATCATCCCGAGCGCAGTCGAGGGATCTTGATCTTTATGATACCAGATCCCTCGACTGCGCTCGGGATGACAAAATACATAGTGCCTCAGTATTATAAAATTATTTTGACACTAGAAAAATAATTTATAACCGTTATTAAAGTAACCTATGGACTTTCAGTCCATAGTTGTTGAGTTTAACATTTATTTCTGCAACATTGCTGCATGTGCTGCCGCTAATCGTGCAGACGGTATACGTGGCCCTGAGCATGAAACATAAGTTAAACCTGCATTATGAAAAAATTTAATTGATCCAGGATGTCCACCATGCTCACCACAGATTCCTATTTTCATATCGGGTCGTGTTTTTCTTCCCCACTCAATAGCTAACTCCATTAATTTACCCACTCCTTTTACATCAAGCACTTCAAAGGGATTGTCCTGCAATATTTTCTTTTCGCTATACATGGGTAAAAATTTATTTTCTGCATCTTCACGTGAGAACGAAAAAGTTGCCTGAGATAAATCATTGGTGCCGAATGAAAAGAACTCTGCTTCTTCTGCTAAATACTCCGCACGCATGCAGGCACGAACAACTTCAATCATAGAACCAAACTTGAAATTAACTTTAACGCCGTATTCTTTCTCCACTTCAGGATGTATTGCCTCCACATAAGATTTTACTCGTCTTAATTCTTCCGCCGTGCAAACTTGTGGCACCATAATTTCAGGACAAACATCAACACCTTCTTTGGTACATTCAGCAGCAGCTTCCAGTATGGCGCGTATTTGCATGGAATAAATCTCTGGAAAAGTAATACCCAGTCGCACACCACGGTGCCCCAACATTGGATTGGTTTCGAACAGGGTGCGCACCATTTTTAAGATCGCTTCTTTCTTTTGAATCACTTCTTCAACCATATGTGCATCGGCTAAATACCTGACCCTTTTTTGCTCTACCCCATCTTTATTAGACTGAGCACGATACATTTGTTCTACTGCATCGGTAAGTACATTCATACCTTCTACGGTGCTTCTTAATTGTCGCAACTGATCAAGCTCATCTAATAACTGCTGTTCTGATGGCAAAAACTCATGGATCGGCGGATCAAGTAAACGAATAGTGACCGGCTTTGGTGTCATTATTTTTAAGATAGCTTTAAAGTCTTCACGCTGTATGGGCAGCAGCAGATCAAGCGCAAGCTGACGTTTTTCTATGCTTTCAGCCACAATCATATCAATCACAATGGGTAATCGATCTCTGTCATTAAACATGCGCTCAGTTCTGCACAGACCCACACCTTTGGCACCATATTTCAATGCCTGCTTGGCCGACTGTGGCGTATCTGCATTTGCCATAACAACAAGTCGTGCTCGTTCATCCGCCCATTGAAGCAATACATCCAGTTCAGATGAGAACTCCGGGTCAATCATAGCCACCTCACCCAGATACACATCACCGGTGGTGCCATCAATAGTTATAAGATCACCTTCAGAAATAACATGATCACCAACATAGGCCAGCCGTTTTTTCACATCAACATGAATGCCTTCAGCACCTGCCACACAGGGCTTTCCCATACCACGAGCCACTACTGCAGCATGAGATGTTTTTCCACCACGAGCCGTCAGGATTCCCTGAGACGCAAAAAAACCGTGGATATCTTCAGGCTTGGTCTCTTCTCGAACCAGAATAACTCGCTGGCCACTTCGACCTTCCTTTTCAGCACTATCTGCATCAAATATCGCATGGCCTACAGCCGCGCCTGGCGATGCAGAAAGACCTCGAGCAACAGGAACAGCCTGAGTATTGGGATCAAGACGAGGAAATAAAAGTTGCTCTAATAATTCAGGCTGTATGCGCAATAATGCCTGTTCTTTACTAATGAGAGCCTCACGCACCATATCCACCGAAGTGCGCACCATTGCAGTGGCATTCATTTTTCCATTACGGGTCTGCAGACAAAACAACTGCCCCTTTTCGATGGTAAATTCAAAATCCTGGATTTCTTTGTAGTGCAACTCCAGCTTGTCACGTAATTCTTTTAGCTGCTTGTACATCTCTGGCATTTCATCCAGCATGGCATCAATAGGTTTTGGTGTGCGAATACCTGCCACCACATCTTCACCCTGAGCATTAACCAGGTACTCACCAAATAGCTCATTGGCACCTGTATCCGGGTAACGGGTAAACCCCACTCCCGTTGCACAGTCATCCCCCATATTGCCATATACCATGGTAACCACATTCACCGCTGTGCCATTGGCCATCTCAGGGGTGATATTAAATTCACGGCGATAATCTACAGCACGCTTGCCATCCCAGGAATTAAACACGGCTTTAATGGCTATTTCTAACTGCACATAAAGATCTTCAGGAAATGGCAGCCCTGTCACTCGCTTAACCACTTCAAGAAAACGCTCGGATGCCTCTTTTAAATCTTTGGCAGACAGTGCAACATCTTCTTTTACACCCACTTTATTTTTAATTTTCTCAAATTCAGCATCGAATTCTTCATCTGCTATACCCAGCGCCACTTTGCCAAATAACTGAATAAAGCGACGATAAGCATCATAGCCAAAACGCTCATTTTTAGTCTGTTCAATCAGACCTTGCAGGGTTTCACTGTTCAGCCCCAGATTAAGTATGGTATCCATCATGCCGGGCATGGACATAGCAGAACCTGACCTTACCGACACCAGTAATGGGTTATCACGGCCACCAAAGGTTTTTCCTGTTTTCTCTTCAAGCTGCTTCATATGCGCATGCACTTCATCCATTACTCCATCTGGCAGATGCTCTTTATCTTCAAGATGGGCAAGACAGGTCTCTGTGGTAATAACAAAACCAGGGGGTACATTAAGACCAATTTGCGTCATCTCACAGAGATTAGCCCCCTTACCTCCCAGCAGCATTTTATTTTTTCCATCACCTTCTTCAAATGCAAATACACTTTTATTTGCTTTACCCATACTGGTTTCCTCTGGTCGGTATTTATATTTATATAAAAGAGTGACAGGTTGAGATAAAGACACCAACCTACACCAGGTTCAAATAACTATTGCATGTATATGTAGATGAAACACTAATTTTAATCAACAAAACAGACTTAATCTTAGCCGCCATTCAGGGTAATATAGCGCCCCGTTTCAGTGCTAGATTATAGAGGTTAGACAGTGCAAGATTTTATTCCCGGCCAACGATGGATTAGCGATGCAGAATTACAAATGGGACTGGGTACTGTTTTATCCGTTGAACACCGCACGGTTACTGTGCATTTTCTCGCCACGGGTGAAATGCGCACCTATGCCAAACAAACAGCCCCTCTAACCCGTGTTTCATTTGTAGCCGGTGACAAAGTTCAGAGCCATGAAGGCTGGTCACTCACCATCGAATCTGTAGAGGAACTTGACGGCCTGTTAACCTACTTTGGCAGCCGTGATAATGGCGAATATGCTGAACTAAATGAAGGGCTATTAGATAACTTTATACAACTCAATCGACCCACAGAACGATTATTCAGTGGCCAGATTGATAAAGACAAATGGTTTGAATTGCGTTATCAAACCTTACAGCACTTTAATCGACTGGCTCACTCTGAGCTACGTGGTTTAACAGGCGTTAGAACCAGCCTGATACCTCATCAATTATATATTGCTCATGAAGTGGCCAATCGATATGCGCCTCGTGTTTTACTTGCCGATGAAGTGGGTCTGGGAAAAACAATTGAAGCCGGTTTAATTCTGCATCATCAATTACTCACCGAACGTGCCCGACGTATTTTAATTGTTGTACCTGAAAGTTTAGTGCATCAATGGCTGGTTGAAATGCTGCGCCGCTTTAATTTGTACTTTAGTGTTTTTGATGAAGAACGCTGCCTGGCTATTGAAGAAAGTGAGGCATCTGAAAATCCATTTCATACTGAACAGCTGATACTTTGTAATCTGAATTTATTTAGACAAAACGCAGACCGATTTAAACAGGCTCTTGATGGTGACTGGGATTTATTAGTGGTTGATGAAGCCCATCATCTTCAATGGTCGCCTGAAAAATCAAGCCTTGAATATGATTTAATTGAGAAACTTGCCGCTGTAACCAAAGGTGTTTTATTACTCACGGCCACACCTGAGCAATTAGGCAAGGAAAGTCATTTTGCTCGCCTTCGTTTACTTGATCCCAGCCGCTTCCCAAATTATGAAAGTTTTATTGAAGAAGAAAATTCTTATCAACCCATTGCTCATGCAGTAGAAGCTTTGCTTAGTGAAAAGCCATTAGATAAAGCCACTTATAAAACACTGCAAAATACAATTGAAGAAGGCGATAATAAAACGCTATTAGACAATCTTGAAAACACTGAAGATTATGCCGACGCACGACTTCAGCTAATCGAGCATTTGCTTGATCGTCATGGCACAGGCCGCGTGTTATTCCGTAATACACGCACAGCCGTTAAAGGTTTTCCAGAAAGACATTTAAACAGCTACCCTCTTACTGCACCTGAAGGTTACTTAAAGTTAGAAACATCTGATGATACAGACTTGCAGCAATTACTTTCCCCTGAGCTGCATTACCAGAAAACTTCAAAAGATTCATGGACAAAAATTGACCCAAGACTTAAATGGCTAACTGATAAATTAGTAAAACTTTATCCAGAAAAAGTTTTAGTTATTACATCCGATGCTGAAACCGCATTGGATATTGCCGACCATCTTCACATTAGAGCCAATATTCATTCTGCCGTTTTTCATGAGAATTTAAATATTGTTGAACGTGATCGTGCAGCGGCCTATTTTGCTGATATGGAAGATGGCACTCAAATTTTAATCTGTTCTGAAATTGGTAGCGAAGGCCGTAACTTTCAATTTGCACATCATCTGGTGTTATTTGATTTACCCCTTAACCCTGATTTATTAGAACAACGTATAGGACGACTGGATAGAATTGGTCAAAATAATGATATTGAAATTCATGTGCCTTATTTAGAAAACAGCGCACAGGAGGTCATGCTTAACTGGTATGCACAGGGATTAGATGCTTTTGAACACACCTGCCCTGCTGGCCATAATGTATTTATTCAGGTTTATGATTTGCTTAAAAATGTTTTATTAGGCGCTGACAAAGCTGAAGAGTTAATTTCTAAAACACAGAATATTTATAAAACATTAAATGATGCCATGCATAATGGCCGAGACCTGCTGCTGGAATACAATTCCTGCCGACCTCATATCGCAAACGCTTTAAGAGATGATGCATTAAAACAGGATCAAACATCGAGTTTATCTGAATACATGGAAAATGTTTTTGACTGTTTTGGTATAGATAATGAAGAACAAAGTAAGCAACGTTTTATTATCCAGCCAGGCGATCACATGGTAGCCAGTTTCCCCGGGCTTAACAATGATGGCATGACCATTACTTATGACCGAGACACTGCCTTATCAAATGAAGACATTCATTACATTAGCTGGGAACACCCACTGGTTATAAATGCAATGGATATGGTGTTAAGCAATGAGCAGGGCAATACTGCATTAACAGCAATCCCATATAAAGGCGTAAACGCAGGTACTCTGCTAGTAGAATGCTTATACATACTTGAGTCTGCCTCAAACGAAGAACTCCAGTCCAGTCGCTATTTACCACCCACAACAATACGCGTACTGATTGATGAACAGGGCAGAAATCACGAAGCCAGGCTGCCACATGCAATTATCAATCAGCACCAGACACGGGTTGATGCTAATACGGCTAAACAGGTTATTAAAGCAAAAGAATCAGTTATAAGACAATTGATAACCGTCTGTGAAAAGCAGGCAAATAAACAGGCACCTGAAATATTAGAAACTGCACATCAGCAGACAAAGCAAACATTGCAGATTGAAATCAATCGCTTAAAAGCACTGAGCAAAGTTAATCCCAATATTCGAAAAGAAGAAATTTACTTTTTTGAAAAACAGCTTAGGGCTCTAACTCAGGTACTGGAATCAGCCAGCATGCGCCTAGATGCCGTTCGGGTGATTGTTGCCACCTGACTCACCTTTAAAAAAACAAGCTTGAGCTTGCAGGAACACCTAAAATCTGAGACATTAGGCCAACAATTCTACAGCTACTCAATCACGAGGTGTGAAATGAAAAAAGCGCTGCCTGTTATCACCGGCATAACATTATCCCTGCTCTACACATCTGTTTTCGCTAATCCATATAACACGCGATATTACGGCACTCAACCCAGAGTTCAGCAAAACGCTCCTGCACCCATACATAAAAATCAGTTTGATAATCCTGCTGCACTGATTCACACAGCTGAAAAAAAATTAAGAACTTTTCTGTCATCAAAACAGGCAAAATCACCAGACATGCTTCATGCCTTTCTGGAAAACGAGATCATTCCAGTTATTGATTTTAAATTTATGATGCGAAGTGTTGCAGGCCCTTTTCTTAACCGTATGAATCCAAAAGACCTGTTAGAATTTCAGGACAAGTTAAAAGAAAATTTTACAGCAACCCTGGCACGCCACCTGGGCAGTTTTGATGCAAACACCCGCGTACAAATTGCCTCCCCCAGAATGCGAAGAAATGGAGAGGCTATTGTAAACACTCGTGTCTTTCGCAACAATACTCGGCCACTAAAACTGGATTTCAGATTAATGAGAAACAATAATAGCTGGCATATTATTGATGTTCAGGCTAATGGCTCCAGTGCTATTGTTTACTATCGTAATTTTTTTAGAAATCAATTGCGTCGTATTAATCGCTAATAACTTAAAAAAAATATTTAAATAACAGGAAAAAATATGTTTGATGTTAATGAATACTTCGA
>CAZFUY010000051.1:19827-21145 GCA_964522445.1 uncultured Thiotrichaceae bacterium
AAAAAAATATTTAAATAACAGGAAAAAATATGTTTGATGTTAATGAATACTTCGATGGAAAAGTTAAATCTATCGCCTACAAAGTAAATGGCGAAGCCGCAACTATAGGCGTGATGGCCGCAGGTGATTATGAATTTGGTACTAGCAGCATCGAACATATGACATTAATCAGTGGCGCTATGTCAGTAAAATTACCCGGTAAAAATGACTGGCAAGATATCGCATTAAATGAAACATTTATTGTTGAAGCCAATATTAAATTTCAGGTTAAGATAAGTGAAGAATGCGCTTATCTTTGTTTATACAAATAAACTCAGGCTAAACTATGCGCATAATTATAGCGGTATTAACGCTTGTTATTTTAAGCTGGTTTTTCGTTAATCCATCAAATGAAGAATCTGTTGCTAAACTTCACTACCCGCCTGAGTCATTATCACAGTGGTATAAGCCTGACAACAAACGACAGGTATGGCTGCACACCATGTTTCGTTTACGCCGAGAAATGTTAGCCGTTGAGGATTATGCAGAAACAAACGATTTCTCTGCTTTAAAGAAATGGACAGAACGGCTGGATAAAGATTATAAAAAAATAGCTGAAATGGTGCCGGAGTGGAAAGACAAAATAAAACCACAGTTATTAACACAGTTAAATGAAGCAGTACAAAATAATGACACACAGCCCGTTAAAAAGATTTTACATAAACTTGAAAAAACATGCACTTCCTGCCATGACAGATATCGTCCTATAGTTGCTGCATTATTCCGTTCTCCAAAATATGATGATATTCGTGTAGAAACTCAGCAGGCAGACAAAGATCAGTCATTTATAGATTCTATGATTGATGTTTCTAAATCTATTAATCAGATTTTAATTGCGCTGGACGATAATAAAAAATCTGCAGCCCTCAAAGCTAAAATACAGCTAGACACTCAATTAAAATTTATGAGTCAAAGCTGTAGCAACTGCCATAAAGACAATGCCCCTGAGCAACGTATTTTTGGCTCTGAAACACAACAGCGAATAGCAGAAGTTGAAATCAGTATTAAAGAAGATCGCATAAAAGATACCAAAAGAATGCTGGGAGAAATTGGAGTAACCGTCTGTGCTCGCTGCCATGCAACTCATCGCACACTTTCTGATTTAAATGAGGTCTTAAGGCAACAGAACTAATTCACACGATATTCCCTCTCTCAACTAAGGAGAGGGAATTTAAAATACCGCAACCAGCATCCGACAGATGATGTAAATCAACTCTTTCTCAGCTAATCACTGACATCAAATTACACAGTGATACTATATAAGAATACGCTAAAGTTC
>CAZFUY010000052.1:0-9741 GCA_964522445.1 uncultured Thiotrichaceae bacterium
ATTGGAGTAGTTGTCAATATGCTGTTTTTTGAGGCTTTTCTAAATATAACGCCGAGTTCAGCCGCACGAAAAGTTTCGTGGCTTTTGTGGCATTATAGCGAAGCGCCACAAAAGATGCGTAACTTTTCGTGTCCGCTGGAACGTTTTGTTAGCCATTTAAGTTTCAGGTAATTCGCCAGTTTCAAGCATTGCTATAAACTGCTTTTCATTTAAAACGATTACGCCTTGTTTTCTAGCAGTTTCAATTTTTTTAGGGCCCGCATTATAGCCGCAGCATAGAAATGAAAGTTTCTTAGTTACTGATGACCTTATAGTTAAGTTTTTCTCTGTTGCTATTTTTATTAGTTTATCTTTATCTTCTTTTTTGAAGCCCGTGAAACATATATCAGGTAGCGTTGTATTGGCTTGACGAGGCGCTGGGTTTGCTTTAACGAAATGTTCTAATTTACTGTTTATTTCATTAATGTCCGTGATGTATTCTAGGATTCTGTCTTTTCTAAATGTTCTTATGTTATTTGATTTTTTACATATTCCCTGAATATATTCTTCAGAGCTAGATATTGCAGTTATTTCACGTTTAGTTATATTGCCTTTTGCATCTTGGTATATAAAGATAGATGTAGACGTGTCTGGGAATATTCTTCCATGCGCTGATATTCTAAATTTTTCTGTAATGGTGTTTTTCGATTTTACATATACTGCTTTTTTTACTAACTCTTCTACTTCTTGACTGGTGATTTTTTGAGTGATGAAAAATGCTATTTTAATAGTAGGTGTTATTTTTTCAGAACTAGAAAAACCTGCTTCTCTGGGAGTTAATATAATTGGTTCAGAATGCATATTCTTAAAAAGCTGGTTTTTTATTTTTAAATATTTTTCTCTTGCGATAGGGTTTGTACTGTCAATTGCCATTACAAATGTAGGTTTTCTTTCTGATAATGATTTGGCTATATTAGATGATACATCTAAGTCTTTATTGATTTGTTGTATATTGATAGGAGGTTCAGGGTTTTTAGTGTTTTCATTAAGTATAATATTTAAGTCGCCTTTCCATAAGGCGGAATATAATTTTCCTTGTGTGGTATGTATTTGGCCGATTGATACCATTTTATGATTTTTGTATAATTCAATTCTTACTTCTGAATTCCAGTTTGCTTCAAATACACCATTACTATTTGCAGTTGTAGAATACCCTCTAGCCGGATGCCTTACTTGTAAAAAATATTCGATATCATTTTTTACTTCACTCCATTCACTATCATATGCTTTTTTAGTGTCATATAAAATATCACCTTCCTCAAAACAGCAAAGATATACAGCATCAGAAAATGCTTGTGGTAGTGCCCATTTAAAACCAGATATAAAATCCATATTGTCCTTTGGTATTAATTATTTTTTTGGCTAACGCTGAGTTCAACTGACCGAAAAGTTACGCACCTTTTGTGGCATTATAGCGAAGCGCCACAAAAGGTGCGTAACTTTTTGGGTCAGATTGAAACGACTTGTTATAGGCTTTTATTTTTCGCTAGGCTTTGGTTTTGGCTTGGCCGGAGTTGTTGCACCTTTTTTAATTAGTTTTATTGGTGTTGATGCACCATCATTAATTTTAGTGCCTTTGTTTTCATTTTTACTCATGTTTGTTTCCTTATATGTTATTAGTTACAAAGAGCACAATACTAATAAGTGCTGATATAAATAAAATGCCAGATAATATATTTAATGCTTCTGTTAAATTTGCAGCTGGGTTGTTTTTATTTTCATACTCTTTTAGGTCTTTTAAATAGTATTTTTCTGCATATTCAATTTCTTTTTTTTGGGCTTGTTGACTCACAACAAAAGACAACATTGTAGAAATAATAGCAGCAAGAAATAAAAACCAACCTCTTTCAAGCAGCTCAGTATTTATTGCTTGTTCTACAGGAACAACAAACTTAAAAAAGGTTAATGATAGACCAAGCCCAGCACTTGATAAAGTTAAGACCGCCTTGTCAAATGCTTCATTATTAGAAAGCATTCTTCTATTTATTTCTTCACAGAATATTCTATAAGTCTCATGGTCTGGCATTTAATATTCCTTTTTACCTATAACGCCCTAATAACCAGACTAAAACCCACCCGGCTAGTTGTTTAATGTAGGTTTAGTAGCATACTACAAAAAGAACCATAATCGCTAAGGGTTTTTGGTCTGCGTTAATTTACTTGTTAGCACTTTTTTGCTTGGGCTACACCCGGCTATTTGCAGATTGAACTGAGTAACTGAATTTGCAATGCTCTTTCAGTAAACTTAATGAACTGGTGTTTCCACCAAGTTTACCTGGCATCAGCCAGCTAAAACTAAACCTGTATTGATTAATTCGTTTGTAATACTTAATTGTGGCCTTCAGGCCGTAACACTTTTAATGCTTTAATTTTTCTTTTTTTTACGCTTTTCTCGGTTTTCTCGCTTTTCTCAGCTTTGACGCTTAATCAATAACTGATTCTCTGATTCAGTTTCAGATAAATTAAATATTTCAACCTGAATAATTATTGCAATTCCATTTCATTAAGTTTTCAGCGAATTAAATAATAACGTTTTTTAATTTTCAGCTATAAAAATCATTTGAATTATATTTGTCATTTCAGTAATTAAATTTTTAATGGCTTTTATTTCTTTGGTGCTAACAGTGTATTAGACAGAATGCCTATATTTAGCCATTCTGTCTAGATTTAACCATATATGTCTAAATATATGAACAAGCGCCTATATCTAGCCATTTGTTTTTGTAATTATTTTAATAATTCTTTTCTTTAAGCCGAGTTTTTTGGCTATTTCATAATCCATTATCCATACTTTATGTTCTGTTGACCATTTTGCGCCTGCGGTTTTTACCTGTTGGCGTTGTTTAGTTTCATTGAAGTTAATCTTTACCCAGGCATTAATGTTTGGGTTTGTTCTTATGTATGGTTTTTCATCAATGATCAGTTCAACGGTGGTAAAGCGTTTTTGGCTTAGTTTATCTATGCGGTAGCGTACGCATACTAGTTGTTCGCCATATTTTTTGAGTAGTCGTTTTGTACCCATATCGCCAGGTTGGAGTGTTTTTCTAATTTCCATATTAGTACTGCTTCCTTTAGCCTGTATTAATCCATATTTAGTAAATGAAAAGGCCGTCAGAAAAACTGGCCTTTTCATTTATTAGTTTATTTTTATTTTACCCGCACTTGGACTCACCACAATTCAAACAGGTCATACAACCATCCATTAATACAGCGGCTTTGGTGTGGCATTTATTACAAAGCTGTGCGCCATCAGGGAAGTTATCTTCTGATTCGCTGTTATTTGTTTTGCTTTGACGTGATTCATATTGAGCACGTTTTTCTGCGATGAGTTTTTTCTGGTGTTCATCTGGGCCATCGTCTTTTATAAGGCCGGTCATTTTCATATGGGATTCAATGGCATCACCAATTTCTGCTACCAGGGATGGCATGAACTTGCCGCCTTTTTTAAAGTAGCCGCCCTGTGGGTCGAATACGGCTTTTAATTCTTCTACTAAAAAGCATACGTCACCACCTTTGCGGAATACAGCTGAGATAACGCGCGTGAGTGCGACGACCCACTGGAAGTGATCCATGTTTTTTGAGTTGATAAATACTTCATAGGGCTGGCGTGTTTCGTTGTCTGTGCCCTGATTTAAAATAACATCGTTTATCGTCACATAGAGGGCATGTTCTGATAAGGGGGTTTTTATTTTGTATGTTGAACCCACTAACATTTCTGGGCGTTCTACATTTTCATGCATGTGTTCCATGCAGGGTTTTTTCTCTTCTATTTTTTGTTCGGGTTCATCGTCTTTTACTACTTTGAAGGAGACGATCTTTGAGTTTATCTGAGTGCTCATTGTTTTTTTGTCCTGTTCTTTTCTCTCTTATTTTGGAGAGTTTGGGGCGGGGTTAATAAAATAAATCCCCTTACCCTGTCCCTCTCCCCAGGGGAGAGGGGACTTTAATTAAAGTTAAAACTTACCGTAGTAGCCTTCTTTTAAGGCATCGAATAAATTTGCGGCGGTGTGCATTTCGCCATCGTATTCTATTTCTTCGTTGCCTTTTACTTCTACTGTGCTGCCATCTTCCAGTGTGAACTGGTAGGTGGTGTTTTCCAGATCTTTTTCCTGAACCAGCACGCCCTGGAATACTTCGGGATTAAAGCGGAAGGTTGTGCAGCCTTTTAGTCCTTTGTCGAATGCGTATTCGTATATGTTTTCGAATTCTTTAAAGTCATAGTCAGTGGGCACGTTGGCTGTTTTGGAAATAGATGAATCAATCCATTTTTGTGCGGCTGCCTGAATATCTACGTGTTGCGTTGGTGATATGTCTTCTGAAGAAATAAAGTACTCAGGTAATTTTTTATCTTCTTCATCTGAAAAAGGCATTGCGTCCTGATTTACCATGGCGCGATAGGCGAGCAGTTCAAAAGAGTAAACGTCTACTTTTTCTTTTGATTTCTTGCCTTCACGAATAATGTTACGTGCATAGTGGTGTGCAAAGCTGGGCTCAATGCCGTTGCTTGCATTATTGGCCAGTGATAAAGAAATAGTGCCTGTGGGTGCAATGGAGCTATGGTGCGTAAAGCGGCAGCCATATTCTTCAAGATCTTTAGCCAGTTCGGGGTCTTCTTTGGCAACCTGCTGCATGTAGCGACTGTATTTTGCATGTAATATTTTGCCGTGAATTTTTTTGCCAACTTTCCAGCCATCATCAAGCATTTCTGGGCGTTTGTAGAGCATTTCATTTGTCACTTCAAATTCTTTTTCAAGAACGGGTGCCATGCCTTTTTCTTTCGCCAGTTCTACACCTGTGCGCCAGCCTTCCATTGCAAGTTCTTTTGTTACTTTTTCTGTGAAGCCCAATGATTCTTCTGAGCCGTATTTAACACCCATCATGGTGAGTGTTGATCCAAGACCTAAATACCCCATGCCGTGACGACGTTTGCTGGTGATTTCGTCTCGTTGTTGTGGCAGAGGCAGGCCGTTTATTTCAATTACATTGTCCAGCATGCGTGTGAATATGCTGACGGTCTTTTTATAATTATCCCAGTCGAATTCAGCTTTGTTGGTGAATGGATTTAATACGAAACGGGTCAGATTTATTGAGCCTAATAAACAACTGCCATAAGGAGGCAATGGCTGTTCACCACAGGGATTGGTTGCACGAATATTTTCGCAGAACCAGTTGTTGTTCATTTCATTTACTTTGTCGATAAGAATAAAACCAGGTTCTGCATAATCGTATGTGGATGCCATGATGGTGTCCCATAAACGACGTGCGGGCACAACACGAGAAATTTTGCAGGCCACAAGACCGGCATCGTTTGTCATGTAGTCATCTCTTACTGGCCATTCGCGCCAGATGATTTTATCTGTGCTGTTAAGATCCAGATTTTCCTGTACATATTCTTTTGTGGTCATTGGGAAGGCAAGCGGCCATTCTTTATTGGTTTTTACTGCTTCTACAAAGTCTGTGGTGATCAGCAGTGATAAATTAAACTGGCGTAAACGACCGTCTTCACGTTTTGCGCGGATGAAATCAAACACATCAGGATGACCAACATCAAAGGTTGCCATTTGTGCGCCACGACGGCCACCCGCTGAAGATACGGTGAAGCACATTTTGTCGTATATATCCATAAATGACAGTGGGCCAGATGTGTAAGCGCCAGCACCTGAAACATAACCACCTTTAGGGCGCAGAGTTGAGAATTCATAACCAATACCGCAACCGGCTTTAAGAGTGAGACCTGCTTCGTGGACTTTTTCCAGAATGCCATTCATTGAATCGGTAACAATGCCAGAAACGGTACAGTTGATAGTGGATGTGGCGGGTTTATGTTCCTGTGCGCCCGCATTGGAAATAATGCGTCCAGCAGGGATAGCACCATGGCGAAGAGCCCAGGAAAACTTGTCATGCCATTCTTTTTTTAGCTCGTCTGTGGTTTCAACATCGGCCAGTGCTTTGGCAACGCGTTCGTATGTTTCGTCTAAATTCTGGTCAACATTTGATCCGTCTTTTGCTTTTAATCTGTATTTTGTATCCCAGATGTCGAGGGATGCTTCCTGAAAAGGAACTTCATTTATATTATTGGGTACGGCTTGCAGTTGCGGTGCAGTCATTTTTTATCCTTGTACGGCTGGATTCATTAGCATTTAATAATGCACATGTTGTGTGTTTGCGTGTAAGTTAACACAAGATATTGTGTTTATGAAGTGAATATGTGATTTTTTTTACAAATGGTATCACGCCTTATTGTGGCGGCTTCTGAGAGTGATTGGCGTGTATTATGAGGGGGATAAAAGGCTATAAATGGTCTTTTTTTAACCAACTTTATGGTTTTTTGTCCACAATATATAGTGTTTAGTATAAAAAGCAGGCACTATTGAACGAAGATTTTATGTAGGAGCGGCTTTAGCCGCGATTAATTATTGGAGACCTTTGCACGAGAATGGGCTATCAAAAAACTAACTACATTTTTGTCATTCCTGCATGCTTTTAGCGGGAATCTAGTGACTTAAAAGTTTTAAGGCCACTGGATCCCGGCTCAAAAGCATACCGGGATGACGGGATTTGTTTCGTGTAAAGCTCTCTATTGAACAAAATAATATCGCAGCTAAAGCCGCTCCTACAATTAAATATTTTATTTAAAGGCGAGCATGCCAGAAAATAAAGCCACGCTAAAGCGCAGTATATCGTTCCCGCTTATTACCTTTTATGGTCTGGGCAATATCCTGGGCGCTGGTATTTATGTGCTTATTGGCAAAGTGGCAGGTGAGGCGGGCTATTTTTCTCCACTGGCTTTTTTTATTGCATCGATTATTGCTGCGTTTACTGCCTTCACATACGCTGAGCTTTCTGCTCGCTACCCTGTTAGTGGGGGAGAGGCCGTTTATCTTTATGAAGGTTTTCATAATTCAAATTTATCTAAAGTTGTCGGCATTCTTATCGCGCTGGCAGGTATAGTTTCAGCCGCGGCTATTGCACATGGATTTGCAGGATATCTTCGCGTATTTATTGATATACCCGCACCGCTGATTATTAGTTTTATTTTGTTGTTGCTGGGGGGCTTGACTGCCTGGGGGATTAATCAGTCTGTCACAATTGCAGTGATCTTTACTGTAATAGAAATGCTGGGTTTGTTTTTAATTATTGGTGTGGGTGCAGAACATATCGTTGAGTTTCCGGATGTGGTGTTAAAAAATCATACGGATGTTTCTTCTATCTCCTGGATGGGTGTTATGTCAGGCGCTTTTTTAGCTTTTTATGCTTATATTGGTTTTGAAGATATGGTTAATATAGCTGAAGAGGTTAAAGACCCCCAGCGTAATATGCCTAAAGCTATTTTACTTTCGGTTATTATTTCAACATTATTGTATAGTGCAGTATCAATTATTTCAGTAAGTGTGTTAACGCCACAGCAACTAGCCGCCAGTGATGCACCACTGGCTGCTGTGTATTATGAAGCAACAGGCAAAGCACCTGTTTTAATAACTGTGATTGGTTTATTTGCTGTTATTAATGGTGCGCTCATTCAAATGATTATGGCATCACGTTTGTTATATGGCATGGCCATCAGACACTGGTTACCACGGCCTCTGGCAAAAATATCTCCACGAACAAGAACACCCATAAACAGTACAATAGTGGTGGTTGTTTTTATGCTGTTTTTTGCACTGGTTTTGCCATTGGTGACATTAGCAGAGTTAACCAGTTATTTAGTGCTAACCGTGTTCGCTTTAGTTAATCTGGCATTAATAAAAATTAAAAAACAGTCACCACAACCTGAAGGTGTTTCTGTTTTTAGTATATGGATTCCACAACTGGGTTTTGTAACAACTTTGTTATTTTTATTGAATAAATTCATATCGAATTTTCTGGGCTAAATTGAATATTTCAAAGGATTAAAAGTGATTTTAAAACATAGAAATTTATTTATTTTTTTTACTATTGTCGTTGTTATTATTTTAAGTATTGTTTATGGCACACGAACTAAAGCCATTAAAGTTATTGTGGTAACTGCTCAATTAGGCAGTATTGAAGAAACGGTTGCCAATACCCGAGCAGGTACGGTTAAAGCCTGTCGTCGAGCGCAAATGTCTCCAGCCATTGGTGGGCAAATTTCGTCTTTACCTGCAAGAGAAGGTGAAAAGGTAGAGCAGGGTACAGTTTTATTAGCTATCTGGAATGATGATTTGCAGGCCGAAGTTGCTTTGGCAAAAAGTGAAGCGCATGCGGCCAGAGCCAGAGCTGAAAGTATTTGTGTACAGGCCGAGAATGCAAAACGAAATGCAAAACGAAAAATAGCTTTAAGAAAAACCAGAGCCATCTCAGAAGAATTACTGGAGCAGGCTGTTGCCACAGAAAAATCACAGAAAGCAGATTGTGAGGCCGCACGCACATCTGCAAAAGTAAGCGGTGAGCGAGTAGGTGTGGCGCAATCACATCTTGAGCGTACTTTATTAAAAGCACCGTTTAAAGGAGTGGTTGTAGAAGTCAATGGAGAGGTGGGTGAATATGTTACACCTTCGCCACCGGGCATAATAACTTTGCCTGTGATAGATATGGTCGATCGATCCTGCTTTTATGTAACTGCACCCATTGATGAAGTTGATGCGCCAGCCATTAAAACTAATATGCCTGCACGTATTAGTCTGGATGCATTTAATGATCGACGTTTTAGTGCGCGTGTAAGACGCATTTCGGATTATGTTTTAGATAGAGAAAAACAGGCGCGTACGGTAGACATTGAAGTCAGTTTTGATAATCCGGATGATATGAAAGAAATGTTACCGGGCTACAGTGCCGATGCCGAAGTGATTTTAAAAACACGTAAAAATGTTTTGCGTGTGCCTACAGAAGCAGTGATTGATAAACAGCAGATTTATGTTTTTATAAAAGAAGATCAGGTTTTAGAATTACGTGATATAGAAACTGGTTTGTCTAACTGGGATCATACTGAAATTATTAAAGGTTTAAAAAAAGGTGAGCTTGTTGTGACTTCTATCGATCGTAAAGGTATTGGCGATGGTGTTGCTGCAAAAATTGATAATCCGTAGGAGCGACTTTAGCCGTGATCCTTCTGCGTTGTAAGGTGTCGGAGTCAAAGTTGTTAGCTTTTATACCAAACTTGACATAATTAATTATCAACTTTGACTCCGACACCTAAGCTGAAAAAATAACTTTGCGCCTTAGCGTCTCTGCGTCAAATAACAAAAAAGTAAATTAACGTGATAAAGCTTGAAAACATACAAAGAACATTCAAAGTCGGTGATGAAATTGTTCACGGTCTCGATAATGTTTCATTGGAAATTAATGCTGGAGAGTATGTTTCTATTATGGGGCCATCCGGTTCTGGAAAATCAACTTTATTAAATGTGCTTGGTTTACTGGATAAGCCTGATGCGGGTCAATATTATTTAGACGGTAAAAATGTTGTTCAGTTATCTGATAATGAACAGGCAAAAACTCGACGAGAAAAAGTAGGTTTTGTTTTTCAGTCATTTCATCTTGTGCCGCGTTTAACAGCAGCAGAAAATATAGCGTTGCCATTAACCCTGGCAGGTGTAAATCAGCATGAAAGAGAACAACGAGCTGCTGAGGTTATGGAGTCATTAAGTTTAATGGATCGAGCACATCACAGGCCAGATCAATTGTCCGGTGGTCAAAGACAGCGTGTAGCTATTGCACGAGCTGTTATTACCAAACCTGTTCTGT
>CAZFUY010000052.1:9841-11170 GCA_964522445.1 uncultured Thiotrichaceae bacterium
GGTCAAAGACAGCGTGTAGCTATTGCACGAGCTGTTATTACCAAACCTGTTCTGTTATTAGCCGATGAACCTACGGGTAACCTGGATCATAAATCAGGAATGGAAGTTATTAATATTCTTGAGCTACTTAATCAGCAGGGAATTACATTACTGCTGGTAACGCATGATGTGGATTTGGGTGAACGTGCGCATCGAATTATTCATATGGTTGATGGGAAGATTAAGTTGTAAGACATATTTTATGAACTTAAACGACACAATAAGCTTTGCACTACGCGCTTTATATGGTTACAGAACACGCACCTATTTAATGTTGCTTGCAATGGCGATAGGTGTCGCTTCTGTTGTGTTATTAACATCACTGGGTGAAGGCGCGCGGTTATATATTACTCAACAGTTTTCTTCTTTGGGTACTAATATATTAATTGTTTTACCCGGTCGTTCAGAAACGACAGGTGGCCATCCTCCGTTAATGGGTGAAACACCTCGTGATTTGACTTTGCAGGATGCGCTGGCTATAAAACGTCATCATTATATTAAACGAATTGCGCCAATTGTCGTTGGCTCTGCACCGGTTTCTTTTCGCCAGCTTGAGCGTGAAGTTATTGTTATGGGTTCAACGTCAGAATTATTTAAAGTGCGCCAGCTTGAAATGTCACGCGGACAGTTTTTGCCACAACTTGAAATAACGCGTGCTTCTCCTGTTTGTGTTTTAGGTTACACACTTTATGAAGAGTTATTTAAAAATGAATCACCCCTGGGTAAATGGGTGAGGGTCAATGAATATCGTTGTCGTGTTGTAGGTGTTTTATCTGCAGAAGGCATGTCGTTTGGTGTTGATATGGGTGAAGTATTAATTTTGCCGATTGCTTCTGCACAACAATTATTTAATGTGCAATCTGTGTTTCGTATTCTTGTTGAATCAACAACAAAAGAAACCATGAAAAAAGCAGAGCATGCTATTCAGTCAATCATTAAAGAGCGCCATGATGGGGAAGATGATATTACGGTGCTTTCTCAGGATGCATTGCTTGGAACTTTTAATAGAATACTTTCAACTTTAACTTATGTGCTGGCCGGTATTGCGGCGATCAGCTTACTGGTTGCAGGTATTATGATTATGAATGTAATGCTGGTTGCTGTTTCTCAACGAACCAGTGAGATTGGTTTATTAAAAGCCTTAGGTGCGCCGCGAAAACAAATTATTATATTATTTTTAACTGAGTCTGCTTTTTTATCTGTATTGGGTGCAATGCTGGGTTTATTAATTGGTTTGTCTGGCAACTGGGTGTTGCAACAATATTTTCCTGAATTTCCATTTACTGCGCC
>CAZFUY010000052.1:11270-20677 GCA_964522445.1 uncultured Thiotrichaceae bacterium
GCTTTAGGTATTGCGGTGGGTATTGCGGCGGTTGTGTTATTAACGTCACTGGGTGAAGGTTTGCATCGCTATATTATTGCTGAGTTTACTCAGTTTGGTACTAACTTAATTGGTATTACACCGGGCAAAACAACCACCACGGGTTTTTCAGGTGCAGTAATTAGTAATGTAAGGCCGCTTACCTTAGATGATGCACAGTCTCTTAAACGCTTATCACAAATTATTGAAACTGTGCCTTTAATTCAGGGTAATGCGGCTGTTGAATCGGATAGAAAACAAAGACGAACAACTATTTATGGTGTGGGTTCAGGTGTGCCTAAAGTGTGGCAGTTTAATGTTTCTGTTGGGCAGTTTTTACCGGATGATGATTTTCAATCAGCTCGTGCCTTTGCTGTTTTAGGTCGTAAAGTTAAAGATGAGTTATTTGGTTCGTCTTTGGCTTTAGGGAAAAACATTCGTGTTGGTGGTTATAGATTTCGTGTTATTGGGGTGATGGAATCAAAAGGCCAAATGCTAGGTTTTGATCTGGATGATGCGGTGTATATTCCGGCATCAAAATCAATGGAAATGTTTAATCGTGAAAGTTTAATGGAAATTGATGTGCTTTATAAATCAAATGTGGATGCAGATACTGTTAAAGCTCAGATTAGTTCATTATTAAAATCACGTCATGGTACAGAAGATTTTACTATTGTTACTCAGGAACAAATGTTAGAAGTTTTAGGTTCTGTTCTGGATATTATTACGTTTGCAGTTGGTGCGCTGGGGGGGATTTCTTTACTGGTGGGTGGTGTAGGAATTCTTACCATTATGACGATTGCAGTAAAAGAACGTACGGCTGAAATTGGTTTGTTCACGGCTTTAGGTGCGGGCAAAAAACAGATTTTAATGTTATTTTTATCAGAGGCCATATTGTTATCAACAATAGGCGGTTTATTTGGTTTAATTATTGGCTGGTCAGGTGCGCAACTTATACATTTTTTTGTACCGGCTTTACCCGCTCACACGCCCTGGCATTTTGTATTAATTGCAGAAGCTATGGCTTTTTTTATCGGCTTAATTGCAGGTGTTATTCCTGCAAGACGTGCGGCTAATATGAACCCTGTTGATGCATTGCGTACTGAATAATTGTTTGTTTTCCACGGAGGGCAAAGGTGTCGGAGTCAAAGTTGGCAGTTGATATGTCAGGCTGAGTATAAAAGTAAATAACTTTGACTCCGACACCTAAACATTAAATGTTTTTTGTCTTGGTCTGTCATATTCTTGTAACAATTTGGTAATCTAATAACAGCTATCTAAATAGATGGGATTTTAAAAATGGCTGGCAGAACAGTCCTGGTTGTTGAAGACGATAGCGATATCCGAGAAATGCTTGCTTTCTCTCTGCAAAGAGGTGGTTATAGCGTAATTGAATCAGAAGATGCTGAGCAGGCGCTGGATAAACTAGGTAGCGTGTTGCCAGATATAATGCTGGTGGACTGGATGTTGCCCGGCATGGAAGGGCCTGAGTTTATAAAACGTATTCGTCGAGATGATTTAGCTAAAAATATTCCTGTTATCTTGCTGACAGCTCGTGGTGAAGAATATGATAAGCTTCGCGGCTTTGAAACGGGCGCGGATGATTATGTTACCAAGCCCTTTTCACCAAAAGAACTATTGGCTCGAATGAAAGCGTTGTTACGCCGCAGTGGCGGTGATGATGAAGAAACGGTGCAGGTAAAAGATCTTATGCTTGATATGCAGGCGCATCGGCTGACTGCGGGTAATGAGTCAGTTCAAATTGGGCCTACTGAGTTTAAGTTGCTAGAGTTCTTTATGAAACATCAGGATCGTGTTTACAGTCGTGAACAACTGCTGGATCTTGTTTGGGGTCGTAATGTCTATGTTGAAGAAAGAACGGTTGATGTGCATGTGCTGCGTTTACGCAAGCTGCTTTCTCCATTTGGATATGATAAGTTGATACAAACTGTTCGTGGTTCAGGTTATCGTTTTTCGATAAAGTAATTTCTGACTTAATCTTCATAATTGTGTCATTACCGCATGCTTTTAGCGGAGATCTAGTGTTCTTAAGGTGCTAGATTCCCGCTAAAAGCATGCGGTAATGACGGGTTATGGATCGTTTTTACGGAAACCTGTATTCAGTCAAAGTAAATTAAGAGAATAACCCCGTTATGCCCCAATCCTTATCCAGCGAATTTTGGCGTATTGTATTAGATGTGATGCTATTCTGGTTCATTGGGCTGGTTGTTGGCTTTCCATTGTGGGGCATTATTGCTGGTTTTGCTGTATATCTGATTATGCTGGCAAGGCGCTATCAGCAATTTGAAAAATGGTTGAATAGTGGGCTAAGTGACCCGGAAGATTTTAACGGCATTTTTGAAGAACTGTCATTTAGAATTTATCGTATTCGTACACGAAGTCGAAAGCGGAAAAAGCGCCTCACTGAATTATTAAGACGCTGGCAGGACTCATCAAGTGCCTTGCCCGATGCTGCTGTTGTAGTCGATAAAGACGGCAATATCACCTGGTTTAATCAAACTGCATCATCCATGCTGGGGCTTAAATCATCAGATCAGGGTCGACGTATTGGTAACCTGATTCGAAATCCACGTTTTATTCATTATATGGTTACAGGCGATTTCAGCGAGCAGCTGGAAATTTCGTCACCGATTGATATCAGTAAAATTCTTAGTATTCGCATAACGCCTTATGGTGCAGGTCAGCGCCTGCTGTTAATGAGTGATATTACGCACCTTCAGCGGCTCATGACCATGCGAAGGGATTTTATTGCCAATGTTTCACATGAGTTACGCACGCCGTTAACGGTGATTATGGGTTATCTGGAAACGCTTAAAGAGGATGATGAAGCGGATCTGGAGGCATTAAAAGCCTATTTATCCCGCATTGAAACCCCTGCATTACGCATGAAATCACTGGTAGAAGATTTACTGCTGCTTTCAAAACTGGATACAGGTGCTCCCAGTTCGCCGTCCACCAGTTCAGTTATTAATATTGCATCTATGATTAAAAATATTGCAGCAGAGGCTGAACAGATCAGTAAGGGCAGGCATATTATTTCGATGGATGTGGATGATGAATTGCAGCTTAAAGGCGTAGAAAAAGAAATTTACAGTGCTTTTATTAACCTGGTAACCAATGCTATTCGTTATACGCCAGAAGGTGGTGAGATTACGATTAAATGGCTGGCTTTAGGCGATGATGCCAGTTTCTGTGTGAAAGATAATGGCGTGGGAATACCGCCAGAGCATATGGCAAGGCTTACTGAGCGTTTTTACCGTATTGATGTGGGACGGTCACGTTCCAGTGGCGGAACAGGTTTGGGGCTGGCTATAGTTAAGCAGGTGCTGCGTCGCCATGATGCAGAGCTGATTATTGATAGCGAAGCTGAAAAAGGTTCTGAATTCTGTTGTGTGTTTCAGCAGTCACGCGTTGTTTTGAGTAGTAAGTTGCAGGCTGTGTGATTCACAAGTCATGCTGCTGTCACAAACAAGTCATATTCATTTCATAAAACTGTCATATTAAAAATTCATACTTCGCGCAGTCAAACTAACTGGAGTAAATCTGAATGAAACTTAACCGAATTTTTGTAGCGGCTGTTGCTGCCGCAATCTTTACATCTTCTGCATCAGCAGGCCTTAAAGTCGATCCTGGATTATCTGATTACAAACCTACATCGGGTGTATCAGGTAACCTGTCAAGTGTAGGTTCTGATACATTGGCTAATCTGATGACTTTCTGGGCTGAAGAATTTAAGCGTCAGTACCCTAATGTAAATATCCAGATTCAGGCAGCAGGTTCTTCTACAGCCCCCCCTGCTTTAACTGAAGGCACTTCAAATCTTGGGCCAATGAGTCGTAAAATGAAGAGCAAAGAGTCTGAAGCATTTGAAAAAAGACACGGTTACAAAGCAACACCTATTCGTGTTGCAATTGATGCACTGGCTGTATATGTAAATAAGGACAATCCGGTTAAAGGCATGACGATTCCAGATGTGGATGCGGTTTTCTCTGCAACACGTAAATGTGGTGGCAATAAAGATATTACTACCTGGGGAAGCATGGGTTTAACAGGTTCATGGAAAAACCGTCCTATTCAGATATATGGTCGTAACTCCGTATCTGGTACTTACGGTTACTTTAAGAAGAAAGCCCTGTGTAAGGGTGATTACAAAAACAATGTAAATGAGCAGCCGGGTTCTGCATCTGTTGTTCAGTCTGTAGCGACATCTTTGAATGGTATTGGCTATTCAGGTATTGGTTATAAGACATCGGGTGTTAAAGCTGTTCCTTTAACCAAGAAGCCAGGTAAGCCTTTTATCGCAGCAACGGCTGAAAATGCACTTAACAAAACATACCCATTGTCTCGTTATCTGTATGTTTATGTAAATAAGAAGCCAGGCAAACCTATTGCACCATTAGAGTATGAGTTTATTAAACTGGTACTTTCTAAAATTGGTCAGCAGGTTGTTATAAAAGATGGCTATATCCCATTACCTGTAAAAGTTGTAAAAAAAGAACTGGCTAAACTTAAGTAATTTAACAGTCATTCTTTTGGCTAAAAGGGCTACCATAGCAGGTGGCCCTTTTTATTGCTTCTGGAAATAGCGCTGAAAAATGAGAGAGCTTTGCACGATGTTAATCCTGACATCCCGGTATGCTTTGAGCAGGGATCTAGTGTTTGAAGGTGTTAAAAGTCGTTAGATTCCTGCTAAAAGCATGCCGGAATGACAAAATTGCGGTTAGTTTTTTTGTAACATGCTCTTGTGCAAAGGTTTCAATGAATTGTTTTGATATGGAGACAGAGAAATATAAGGGCTTATATAGAGTTGTATTTCATTGTTTTTTTTCTCTTTTTTTTAAATAATGCAGCTTTGTAACAAAACTGTCATAAAACCGAAATAAAATACCCGCATGAGTTATAACAGCATAACAGACCGTACATGGCAGCAGCGTAGGCGCGCATTTATTGATACAGCAGCCAGGTACACTATTGGAATGGGCGGCATTAGTGTTATTTTTGCCATAGTCCTTATCTTTTTCTATCTTCTCTGGGTTGTTGCCCCTATTTTTAATTCGGCTGAAGTTGTAAAACAGGCTGAATACCAGATTGCAGCATCGGATAAAGTTATAACCCGATATCTGTCCGTTGAAGAAAGCGGCTCTCTTGCTGCACGCATTACATCAAATGGCGATATTCTATTTTTTAATCTGGCAGATGGAAAAGAAGTCTTAAAAGAAAGTCTTGATCTGCCAGAATATTCAAGTATCTCACACGTTATTGAAATGGATTCTGAAGGCAGGCAACTGGCAATAGCATTAGATAATAATCGACTGCTGTTTGTTGCTCTTCAGTATCAGGTTACATTTGTTGATGATGTTCGCCATTTAATCCCGGGGGTTTCATTTCCATTTGGTGAAGAACCGCTGGAGCTTAATTATATTAGCAACATTGCTCATCTGGATGTTATTCGAGATGAAGAGAGGCTGGTTTTATCTGCACTGGATAGTAGTGGACAATTACTGATACAAAGTTATGAAGTGGAAGACGGCGATGAATTATTAGAACCGGAAGCCGAAACCGTTATTGAAGTTTCTCAGAATGTGGATTTCATGTTGATGGATCCATTAGGTGAATGGCTATATTTTGCAAACACCGATGGTCAGATTGTTTATTTCGATATTAGCGATCTGGAATCTGTTGAGCGCATTGATCAGATGATGCTGGTGGAGTCAGGTCGAAAACTTGTGAATCTGGAAATGCTACTCGGTGGTGTCTCCTTAATTGCCGCAGATGATAAAGGCAGAGTGCAGCAATGGTCATTACAACGTGATGATAAGAATCAATACCGTTTAAAAGAGGTGCGAAGCTTCCAGACAGGTGCGGCAGTAAAAAATATAGTTCCAGAAAAACGTCGTAAAGCAATTGTTGGTCTGAATGAAAAAAATGAAATTATTCTTTATCATACAACGGCAGACCGTTTAATGCTTGAAGAACCTTTAGCGGGTTATAATTCAACGCCGGTGTATTTTTCATTGTCATCCCGTGCCGATATTTTACTAATCGAATCATCTAATCATACGTTTTATACCTATCATATTAAGAATGAGCACCCTGAGCTGTCCTGGCAATCTCTTTGGGGTGAGGTGATGTATGAAGGCTATAACAAGCCACAATATAGCTGGCAGTCATCATCAGCTGATAATGACTTTGAACCAAAATTTAGCTTAATGCCGCTTGCTTTTGGTACGTTAAAAGCAGCGTTTTACGCAATGTTAATTGCCATGCCTCTGGCCATTATGGGTGCAATTTATACTGCTTATTTCATGGCACCCAAAATGCGTAGCTGGGTTAAGCCCAGCATTGAAATTATGGAAGCTCTACCTACTGTAATTTTAGGTTTTCTTGCCGGTATATGGTTTGCTCCAATTGTTGAAAATAATTTGCTTGCCATACTTTCATTATCTTTTGTATTTCCATCGGGATTATTAATTTTTGCCTGGCTCTGGAGCTTTTTACCAAAAGTAATTCGTCGTTTAGTACCTGACGGTTGGCAGGCTGCATTATTAGTGCCTGTCATTATTGCTTTAGTCTGGATGTCATTTGAAGTTGCGCCTTTCTTTGAGCATGTACTCTTTGGTGGTGATCTAAAAATCTGGATGAAGAGTGAATTTGGCATTGGCTATGACCAGCGAAACTCATTAGTTGTGGGCATTGCCATGGGGCTTGCTGTTATACCCACAATTTTTTCTATTACCGAAGATGCAATTTTTAGTGTGCCAAAACATTTAACAACAGGTTCATTGGCTTTAGGTGCAACACCCTGGCAAACATTAACGCGAGTGGTTTTATTAACCGCAAGTCCTGGAATCTTTTCAGCCGTGATGATTGGTCTGGGGCGTGCAGTGGGTGAAACTATGATTGTGCTTATGGCAACAGGTAATACACCGGTAATGGATATGAGTGTATTTCAGGGCATGCGTACTTTATCTGCAAATATATCAGTTGAGTTGCCGGAATCAGAAGTTGATAGCAGTCACTACCGGATTTTATTTCTCGCTGCTTTAGTATTATTCATCGTAACCTTTATGTTTAACACAGTAGCTGAAGTTATACGTCAACGCCTGCGTAAACGTTATGGCAGTTTATAATTTATTGAGAGTTTTGCACGAAATAAATCCCGTCATCCCGGTATGCTTTTGAGCCGGGATCCAGTGGCCTTAAAACTTTAAAGTCACTAGATTCCTGCTAAAAGCATGCAGGAATGACGACAGTGTTTTTGATAGTTTTGTTCTTAACCTGATCTCATTTTTGAAGGGGAGCAGGGTGTTTTATAAAGATTGTTTTTATTATTCTCTTTTAGAGAGAGTACTTAGAAAATTTTAAATATTGGATTTGAATTTTGACAGAATCAACAAACAGTAATTTTAAAGCATGGTGGCAAAGTGGCACACCGTGGATATGGCTAAATGCGGGTGCGGTCAGTGCCAGTATTATAGTTGTGTTTGGTTTAATTGGCTTAATTGCTGTGCGTGGCATGAGTCATTTCTGGCCAGCGGATATTCAACAGATTGAATATGCCGATGCTGTGGGTGAATACCGTATTATTGGTGAGTTTGTTGAGTCTGAAGATATTAATCGAGAACAATATATTGAATCTGGTTTAGGTAAAGTGCCTGAAGATCAGGAATTTGTTAAACGTTGGCTGGTTAAAACAGGTAATCGTGAAATACTTTCAGCTGATTTTAGATGGATTGATGATCACCATATTCAAAAACAGTCAAAGCCTGAAGAGCTGGTTGTTGTAGAGCGTATTGAGTGGGGTAATCTTTATGGTTATCTATTAAGTGTTAGTGAGCTGGGTAAAATACAGTCGACAGGTGTTGAAGCCTGGTCGGAACTGGAAAAAAGATTAGAACGAGTTTCTGATCTGCGGGAAGAAATAAGCAAACTTGAAAGAAAAGAAATTGGCGCAATTAATTACCAGTTAGAGCGTTTTCGATTAGAACGTAAGAAATTAAAAATTGAAGGTCTGGATTCTAAAGAAAATTTTGCAAAAATAGAAGCTCAGGAAAAGCTACTGGATATTAAATACCAGGGGCTAAGAAAAGAACTAATTGCTCTACAAAAAGAGATCTCCAGAGACAGTGCGCATTTTAAAATCATGGATGGTAAAAAAGTTGAATTACAACTTTCTGCCATTGTTTCTGTTTTGCAGCCTAATAAATATAATGTATTAGATAAACTGGGTTGCTATTTTGTAAATTTCTATAATTTTATGGTTGAAGAACCTCGTGAAGCTAATACTGAAGGCGGTATATTCCCGGCAATTTTTGGCACGGTTATGATGGTGCTGCTGATGTCTGTTCTGGTTACGCCACTAGGTGTTGTGGCGGCTGTTTATTTGCGTGAATATGCAAAGCAGGGCGCATTAATAAGGTTGATTAGAATTGCAGTAAATAATCTGGCAGGTGTACCATCAATCGTTTATGGTGTATTTGGTTTAGGTTTCTTTGTTTATTTTCTGGGCGGAAATATTGATCAATTATTTTACCCAGAATCATCACCCGCGCCTACGTTTGGTACGCCCGGATTAATGTGGGCATCATTAACGCTTGCCTTGCTTACATTGCCTGTTGTTATTGTTTCAACAGAAGAAGGTCTGGCGCGTATTCCAGGTAGCTTTCGTGAAGGCAGTCTGGCTCTGGGTGCAACTAAATTTGAAACACTGTGGAAAATAATTTTGCCCATGTCGAGTCCGGCAATAATGACCGGTTTAATTCTGGCTGTTGCACGAGCAGCAGGTGAAGTTGCTCCCTTAATGCTGGTTGGTGTTGTGAAACTGGCACCAGAATTACCGCTTGATGGTAATTCGCCATTCCTGCATTTAGATAGAAAATTTATGCACCTGGGTTTTCATATTTATGATGTAGGCTTCCAGAGTCCAAATGTTGAAGCAGCAAGGCCATTAGTTTATGCGACTGCATTTTTACTGGTTTTAGTTATTATTTTATTGAATCTATCGGCCATTATTATGCGTAATCATTTGCGTGAAAAATATAAAGCCCTGGATGCATAATTAAATTGTAGGAGCGGCTTTAGCCGCGATTTGTTATTGAAAAATTAAGTTTGAAAATATTTTTCTTTTTTGAGTAATTATTATGAACGATCAAGTTCTTACCCATGCTATTGACCCCTCTTTGTTTTCTCAGGGTGTCGATCATTTAAAGTTAGAAGATGAAGAAATTTGTCTGAAAGTAAATGATCTTAATTTATTTTATGATGAGAAGCAGGCTTTAAATGGCATAAATTTAGAAATACCTAAAACCAGAGTGACGGCATTTATTGGTCCCAGTGGTTGTGGAAAATCCACGCTATTGCGTTGTTTT
>CAZFUY010000053.1:0-20621 GCA_964522445.1 uncultured Thiotrichaceae bacterium
AAGCGCCACAAAAGGTGCGTAACTTTTTGGGTCTGCGTGCAACTTTTTGTTAGGCATATTTATGATAAATCACCTTCAGTAGCCCAGTGACTTTCAGTTATTATTTTCAATGGCATTCCATTGTCACGGTACTCCATAGCCTTTTCAATTTTACGACCAAAGTTTTCATGTGCCCAGCTATCAGTTACATATGTACCAAGCACTAAATAATTAAGTGATTTTGTTACGCTCTTTGCATTTTTTGCACCTAATGATTCATTGGCTTCATGACATTGTTTTCTTGTACCAAAGGCACATGTGCCAGTAAATAAAAATGACATATTTTCAAAAACTATTTTAGGAGGAGGATTATTAATTGGTAATGATGTTGTTTTTGCGAGTTCACCAATTTCTGAAGTTTCACCTGATATTAGATGTAACAAAGAAAAAAGTTCTGTAGATTCTTCGTTATCTAATATTCCATCTTCTAACATCACTGTTACTTTTTCTAATAAGTTTATTATTATAGGATTATCAGAAGTTTGTTGGCTTTGTATTAACCAGCCCAATAAAAACTCAGCTTCATTTTGGTCTACTTTTCCATCAGCGATAAGACCTTTGCTTAATCCAATTAGAGTATCTACCTGTCGATCTTCAATTTTATTTTTATTGAATCGAGTAAATATTTCCATTTCTCTCCCCTTTGTTTTTTGCCTAATAGTTAACTAGACAGAATACATGTATTTGTGTGATAGGTGGAATTCTGTATATCACCATATTACAGGTGCTTTAAATTGAAACTGAGATTACCACAAAATAAGAGTGTGTATATGTTAGAGATAATTAAAGGCGGGTATATTTTGATTCTCCTGTCCGCATTGTATCTACACAGGAAATATATCTTTTATGATCGGTATTGAAAGGTCTATAACTTAATTGATTGAAAAAATAATCAGAATGCCTGCGGCATGATTGGTTTCCGTGTCGTCTTCACACGGAAGAATGGTACCGGAGGCCGGACTTGAACCGGCACGCTATTGCTAGCATCGGATTTTGAATCCGACGTGTCTACCAATTCCACCACTCCGGCATATGAATAGATAGGCGGGCTATTCTAACGATTTTATTGAGTTGAGCAAGTTCTATAACTGAAATTTGCTGACTAGCTGTTGTAGGTTGGCTGCAAGGCTGGCCAGGGTCTGGCTTTCTGCGGCGGTTTGTTCTGAGCCATTTTTACTTTCACTGGCGATCTGGCTGATGGTGGTGATATTCTGGTTGATTTCAACGGCGACACCGGATTGTGAGCCTGCTTCATCATTAATTAATGTATTCATTTCTGTGATGGCTGTTACGGCTTTTGTTATTTCTTCTAATGATTGTCCTGCCTGAGCAGCCTGCTCGACACTTGATACTGCCTGTGACTGACCTTTTTCCATAACTTCTACCGTTTCACGAGATACGGCCTGAAGATTATCGATCATGGTCTGGATTTCTTTAGTTGATTCCTGGGTGCGTTGAGCCAGTGTGCGTACTTCATCTGCAACGACTGCGAACCCTCGGCCTTGCTCACCAGCTCTCGCTGCTTCAATGGCTGCATTAAGTGCCAGTAAGTTGGTTTGTTCTGAGATACCCCGAATAACATCAAGTACGCCACCAATATTATTGCTTTCAGTTTCAAGGCGATTAATTGATGCTGAGGCGTTTTCTACATCGTTTGCCAGTGTTTTAATTGAGCTTATGGTCTGGTTTACAACCTGGCTGCCTTTGCCGGCTTCATCTTTGGCAAGTGCAGCGGCTTCTGCTGCCTGAGCTGCTTTGCTTGATACATCCTGAGCAATCTGAGTCATATTGTGGATAGATGTTTCTACATGCTGGGTTTCAGCGTGCTGGCGTAATACACCTTCATTGGTTTCGTTAGCAACAATGCAGATTCTATCAACACCTGAGAGCATTTGTCCGCTGCTGTTTTGAATCTCACCAATGACTGTACGAAGGGTTTCGGCCATTTTATTAAAGCTATTAATGATGTCACCAATTACATCATTGCTTTCCATTTCGCAGGTAAAACTCAGGTCATTATTACTAATGGATGTAGCAACCTGTGCAATGCGTTTAAGCTTGCTAATGAGCAAAAAGTTCAGCAGGTAGTAGTTTATAATACCGATAACAGTGCCAGCAACCAGACAACCTATGGCAAACCAGATATAAAGACCTTCTTTGTATTCAACAAAGAATGAAGCGTAGAAAGGGAAGATGATCCCCATTAGCATGCCAAATCCCAGGAAGGCGAATAAGATATTGCGAAGAATGCTGTTTTGCATGATGGTGTACCAAATCCGTTTTTATATATTTGTTAATAACAATATATAGGTGCAGAAAGGGTAACTAGCAAGTTTTGTATTTTACTTGTTAATGGGGAGCGCTTGGCAAAAAATGCAGAGCTGATAATAATGTTGTTTTAGTTTGGAAATACTTTTTTGAAAGGTTTTACAGTGACCTGTGCATAAACGCCTGCTGCAATATATGGGTCTGCATCAGCCCAGACAGTGGCATCTTCAAGTGAGCTAAATTCAGCAACGACCAAACTGCCTGTAAATCCATCTTGACCGGGATCTTCTGAGTCAATGGCAGGATGAGGGCCTGCCAATATTAAACGCCCCTGATCCTGTAGTTCCTGTAATCGTTTAAGATGATCAGGTCTGGCTTCCAGGCGATTTTCCAGGCTGTTTTCTATGTCCTGTGAAATAATGGCGTATAGCATTTACTGTTTGTCCTTTAGTGATTTTTCTGGTTCATCTTCCTGCATATATTTAGCCAGATAAAATCCCTGTGCAACAACAAAAACAAAAGTTAAGCCCATAAGACCGAATAATTTAAAATTTACCCAGTTGTCCATGCGGGTTTTTTCATCCAGATCTAATCCATAATAGAAAGCAACGTAGAGATTAGCTGTGCCACTGAGTATAAAGAATATTACCCATGATAAGTTGAGCCTGTTCCATACGGGTTCGGGTAATTCAATTTGACCGCTCATCATGCGCTTTACCAGACATTTGCCCCCGATAAACTGGCTGCCTAAAAATACAGCGGCAAATACCCAGTTGAGTACAGTGGGTTTCCATTGAATAAATGCAGGGTTACCAAATGCAATGGTAATGCCGCCTAAAACTGTAATGAGTGTCAGAGAAAAAATATGCATTTTTTCAACGCGGTGATGCTTTAGCCAGAAACCACCTACCTGAATAAAACTGGCGATAATAGCAATGGATGTTGCAATGATAGTTGCCACTATTTGTTCGGGCTGGCTAACGTCGATAAACTGAGCAACAGGTGTGTTTTCTATAATTGCACCGGCCTGATGGTAGCTAATAAAAAACAGAATAATGGGAAAAAGATCATATAAAATTTTCATGGGGCGGAGTTTAAAGGATTAAGACTAAAGGATAAAGAGTAGTATTTTGACCCTTATCGGATAGTTGGTAATATTACAAACTAGTCATAAGCTGACTTCCAAACAATTTCACTTGAACCAGTAGAAAGTAGCTGGCCGTTATTTTACCTGGGAACGGAGCGCAAAGAGTGCGGTTCATCCCCAGGCAAATCAGGTTTAAAATTTTTTGGCCTTAGAAGCCAGCAACGGATGTAAGTAGCCATTAGTCATAATAAAGATTAAAGGAACAGTAAATACACGAGTTTTACTTTACCCCTTATACATTAAACTTTATCCTACGCCTCCCATGAGCCAATTTTTTGAAATTCACCCAACCCATCCGCAGCCCCGCCTTATTCATCAGGCGGTAGAAATTATTAATGACGGCGGTTTGGTGGTTTATCCCACCGATTCAAGTTATGCCATTGGTTGTCATATTGGTGATAAAGATGCCATGGAGCGTATCCGCCGAATTCGACAGGTGGATAACAAACACTTTTTTACTCTGGTTTGCAGTGATTTATCAGAAATTTCTACTTATGCCAAGTTGGGCAATAGTGAATACCGCATGCTCAAATCATTAACGCCGGGGCCTTACACTTTTTTGCTTAAAGCAACGCATGAAGTACCAAGACGGCTTATGCATTCCAAACGGCGAGAGATTGGTATCCGTGTTGTAGATAATGAAATTGTTCACGCCATGTTGCAGGAACTTGGTCAGCCTATTATGAGTTCAACACTGATTCTTCCCGATGAGGATATGCCAGAAACTGAAGCCTATGATATTCGTGAAAAACTTGAGCATGCAGTGGATCTGATTATTGATGGTGGCCATTGCGGTCTGGAGCCAACTACGGTGATTAGTATGGTTGAGAATCCGCCGAAGGTTATTAGAGAAGGTAAGGGTACAAATCATGGGCTGGATTAGGTTTTACAGGTTTATGTTTTAAATGGATCTGATACTAAAAATACTAATTTATGCCATCCCTATTATTCTTGCGGTGAGTCTGCATGAAGCTGCACATGGCTGGGTTGCTTCTTTATTGGGTGATCCAACCGCAAAACAGTTGGGCAGACTGACAGCTAATCCTTTAAAGCATATCGACCCCATTGGTACGGTGCTAGTGCCTGTCATTATGGTTTTGTTGATTGGTATTCCCTTTGGCTGGGCAAAACCTGTGCCGGTAGAGGTGCGTAATTTTGATAATCCTATGAAAGATATGGCGCTGGTTGCTCTGGCAGGGCCTGCCTCTAATTTCTTAATGGCTATTCTCTGGACACTGGTTCTGGTATTTTCGCTTAAGGTGATGCCTCAGGGAAGCTTTGCTTCTTTGTTAGAGCTCATGGCAGAGGTGGGTGTCGTTATTAATCTGGTTCTGATGACATTAAACTTGCTACCTGTTCCACCACTGGATGGTGGCCGTATTGTGACAGGAATTTTACCCTTTAAGATGGCGGTTATCTTTGTCAAATTTGAAATGATTGGCATGGGGGTTGTTATTTTTCTGTTAGCCAGTGGATTTCTGGGTAAAATACTCATGCCTCTGGTACAGGCATTACAATCGAAACTTTATACATTTTTTGGATTAGGCTGAGGAGTCACTTTGAATTCTGTTACAGCGCAACACCAGCGCGTATTATCTGGCATGCGCCCAACTGGCTTATTGCATTTGGGTCATTACCACGGTGTATTAAAAAACTGGATTACTCTACAGCATGAATATGAGTGCTTTTTCTTTGTTGCCGACTGGCATGCATTAACCACGCATTATTCTGATCCCCGAATTATTGCTGAAAGCACGCAGGATATGGTCATTGACTGGCTGGCTGCGGGTGTCAGCCCTGGTGCTGCTAAAGTGTTTATTCAGTCCCGTGTACCGGAACATGCAGAATTACATCTATTGTTATCTATGATTACACCGCTGGGATGGCTTGAGCGTGTGCCTTCTTATAAAGACCAGCAGGAAGCATTGAAAGAAAAAGATTTAGCTACTTATGGTTTTCTTGGTTATCCCTTGCTGCAAGCTGCTGATATTTTAGTTTATAAAGCCAGTCAGGTGCCTGTTGGAGAAGATCAGGTTGCTCATGTGGAACTTACCCGTGAAGTAGCTCGCCGTTTTAACCATATTTATGGCAAAGAACATGACTTTGAAGAAAAAGCAGTTGCTGCTATTTCAAAAATGGGCAAGAAAAATGCCAAGCTTTATAAAGACTTACGCAAGCGCTATACCGAACAGGGTGATCAGCAGGCGCTGGATGTGGCGCAGGCTTTATTAGAATCGCAACAGAATATTTCATTGGGTGATCGTGAGCGTTTATATGGCTATCTTGAAGGTTCGGGGCGTATTATTCTGCCAGAGCCTCAGGCGTTATTAACACCTGCATCCAAAATGCCGGGGCTTGATGGCCGTAAAATGTCAAAATCGTATAATAATGCGATTTCATTGCGTGAGCATCCGGATGATGTGGATAAAAAATTACGCACCATGCCAACTGATCCTGCGCGTGTTCGACGCACTGACCCTGGCGATCCGGCAAAGTGTCCAGTTTGGCAGTTGCATCAGGTATATTCTGATGACGCGAGAAAGGAATGGGTACAGGAGGGTTGCAAAACAGCCGGTATAGGTTGTGTCGAATGTAAGCAACCGATTATTGATGCAGTTATTGCCGAGCTTAAACCTATTCGTGAGCGTGCCAAAGAATATATGGATGATCCTTCGGCTGTAAAAGCGATTATTGATGAAGGCTGTGAAGCGGCTCGTGATGTGGCGCGTGACACGCTTGAAGAAGTGCGTAAGGCTATGAGCTTGAATCAAAGATAAATTGTTTTAGTAGGGTAATAGACAAAATTGAACGATCAAACACAATCAGAAGATACTAAAAAGAACATGCCTCAGCAGCAGGGTGAAATGCCTTTTGCCATTGTGCAAGGTGAACCTCTGGCCGTGCTGCCAGAAGATTTATATATCCCGCCTGATGCGCTGGAAGTATTTCTGGAAGCATTTGAAGGCCCGCTGGATTTATTGCTGTATCTGATTAAGCGTCAGAATCTGGATATACTGGATATCCCTATTGCTGGCATTACCCAGCAGTACATGGAATATATCGACATGATGCAGGAGGTTCGTTTTGAGCTGGCGGCTGAATATCTTGTTATGGCTGCCATGCTGGCTGAAATCAAATCGCGTATGTTACTGCCTCGCCCAGAATCCAGTGAGGAAGAAGATGATCCAAGAGCTGAGTTAATTCGTCGCCTGCAGGAATATGAGCGCTTCAAAAAAGCCGCTGAAGATCTGGATGAAATCCCTCGTATGGAGCGTGAAATTCATCTGGCACATGCTGAGCCACCACCATTAGAGCAAACAAGACCAGAACCTGATGTTGATTTGCGTGAGTTGCTGTTGGCTTTTAAAGATATATTAAGCCGTGCAGATATGTACACACATCACCAGATTTCACGAGAACCGTTGTCGATAAGAGAACGTATGAGCAATGTGCTGGCCGTTCTTGATTCTGAAGCCTTTACTGATTTTGTTACCTTATTTAAGGTTGAAGAAGGACGGCGTGGCGTTGTGGTTACTTTTATGGCCTTGCTGGAATTGCTCAAAGAAACCCTGATCGATCTGGTACAATCCGAACCCTTCGCACCAATATATGTAAAAGCAGCTACTGCAACACACTCTGAGCACGATTAATTATGGAACTACAGAAGTTAAAAAATATCCTGGAAGCTATTTTGTTATCTGCTGATAAGCCAATGGATATACGTCAGTTTGATAACCTGTTTGAGCTGGATGAAGATCGCCCCACAAAAGATGAAATTCGTCATGCACTGACCGTACTGGAAGAAGATTATCAGCATAAGGGTATGCTGCTGAAGAAGGTTTCCAGCGGCTATCGTATGCAGATACCTGAAGAATATGCCAGTTGGGTAGCCCGTTTATGGGAAGAAAAACCGCCTCGTTACTCACGTGCTTTGCTAGAGACTCTGGTGCTAATTGCCTATCGTCAGCCGATTACTCGGGGTGAAATTGAAGAAATTCGTGGCGTTAGCGTAAGTAGCCACATTGTAAAAACGCTGGTTGAGCGTGAGTGGATTCGTGTTTTAGGCCATAAAGATGTGCCTGGAAAACCGGCCATGTATGGCACAACCCGTGAGTTTCTGGATTATTTTAATCTACAGACTTTAGATGAGTTACCTGCATTGTCTGAAATTAAGGATCTGGATAAAATTCACCCAGAACTTGCACTGGAAAATAATGTGGCTGCAGAAACAGAAACAGAAACAGAAACAGAAACAGAAACAGAAACAGAAACAGAAACAGATCAGGTCATCGATTCTGATAAGAAAAATGAGCCTGAAAGTTCGTCAGATAGTGCTTCTGAAGCAATTGAAGATATTGAGTCAGAAGCTGAAACCTCCTGATTTGCTGATTAGCGGTAGCTTCTAAAATTGATTCCGCACCCCCATTATGTTAAAAATAACATAAGTATTTTTACGTCTGGAGAAGGTTATGGGCGTTTTATCCGTTCAAAGTAGTGCAGTTCAAGGTATTCAACGTGGTCTCGATGGCATGCGTAAGGATGCGGCTGAAATTGCCAGTGCTGATCAATTGAATAAAGCCGGTCAGGAAACAGAGTCTGCAACAGATCTAACAGGTGCTTTAGTTGATCTTAAGCAAAATCAGGTACAGGTTCAGGCATCCGCTAAAGTTGTATCTGCCCTTGATGAAGTGATCGGCACTATTATCGATACCCGCGCCTAGACGACCTTCGCCAATTCAAATTGGCTTAAGTGTTATGGAAATTGCTGTTCACCAAGATTTACCCGTTCCTGCAAGCAGCTCTGCGTCACGCAGAGTTGATACCAGTACTCAACCCGCATCCCAATCTGAAGATAAGAAAAAATCTGAGCAGCAAGCTCAAACTTCTCAGCAGGAAGCTCGTGTCATTCAACAACTTAAAGCACGTGATCAGGAAGTAAGGGCGCATGAAGCGGCGCATATAGCCGCTGGTCGACCTTATATAGTTAGTGGCCCCAGTTATACTTTTCAGGAAGGCCCGGATGGTCGTAATTATGCAATAGGGGGAGAAGTACAGCTAGATACATCACCTGTTCAGGATGATCCTGAAGCAACGCTTGAAAAATCCGAAACGGTACGCCGAGCAGCACTAGCACCTGCTGAGCCATCATCACAGGATCAAAGAGTTGCGGCAAATGCCACACAAACAGCAGCTCAGGCAAGAGTTGAAATTGCTGTTCAACGTCGTGACGGTACAACATTCGAAGAGCCGGAAACAAGTGAAGAAGGACAGGTGGATTCTGCTGAATCTAGTGGTGTATCAGATGAAGTTACTTCAGATAAAAGTGGAACTGAGGATGTTAGCGTGGAACCAGTAGAAGGAAGCGAAACAGAGCAGGTGCAGGCTAGTTCTTCTGTTGCTCAGGCTTTTAGCGCAGAAATATCTCAACCATCTACTTTTAGTCAATTTGTCTAATTTATAAAAAATCTTATGTTATGTAGGAGTGGCTTTAGCCGCGATTTATTATTGAGCGAAAATAATTTCGCGGCTAAAGCCTGTCCTACAATCTTATTTAAGGGGAAGTGTATTTATTGCCAGCTTTTTAAAAGCTGGTGAAGAAATTTAAAAAGTTGCAAACTTAACTTATCGAGTGGTTATATTGCCAGCAACTTCGTATTTATCACCGCTTCCCTGTTCACAACGTAGTACTTCAACAGTAACTACCAGTGGAGGTGTAACTGTATTTTCTGGTGTAATTGATATATTTACTTTTGTGCCTGCAGAAACTGCCTGGCTGGTTGTAAATGAAATACCATCTCCACTTAGGGTGAGTACAGTTCCGCTTTCGTGTTCACCTGAGCCATTAATACTGTATTCCATATTACAGTCCATATTCATACGGAAAAAATTGCGTTTTTCAGCGTATTCAGTAGCCATAGAATCTCCATTTTTGATTTAAGAAAACCAGTAATAAACTGGCTAAACTTGAATTGAGTTTAGTGGTAATTAAATTGAAAATCTATGATTTTGTATACTTTTTTACTAAAAATATACAATATCTAGTGGAATTTTTTTGCTAGAGGCACAATGTTTGAGCGAGTGGCTAAATATTCAATTTCATAAGGCCAATCTCGAATTCCTCCCTGCAGAGAGAGTGCTTCAAACTTGTTGTCACTTAAAATAAGTGCTGCAACTGCACTGCGTGGGCCAGAATGGCAATAAATGATATAAGGTTGCTCTTCATTTAATTCTTTAAGACGTTGTGCCAGTTCGCTTAGGGGAATGAGTTTTGCTCCGGGTATGCGATTTTCGCTATATTCTTCTGAAAAACGCACATCCAGTAGTTGATAGCCATTGTCTAACATGGTTTGTGCAATCTGTGGCTGAACAGTGCGTACTAATGGTCTGTTGATAAGCTCTTTGTAATCTTCTTTGCCCAATACCAGTAATTCGCTGTCTTCCAGTATGGTGACGGTTTCAGTGTGATTCTGGCCAGAAACGATTGCTTCATTACCAAATGTGTCACCAGTACTCAGTATCGTAACCTGAGTGTTTTCCTGTGTTTCATTATTGAGTCGTTGTACATTTGCTCGGCCTGAAATAATCAGGTAGTAGGCATCAATTTGTGTTCCCTGAATTGTTTCACCTTTTTTCATTTTGCATGGTTTCATACGTGAAAAAGCGCTTTCGATATATTCCATGGGGAGTCGATTAAAAACCAGTGTATTACGAATAATATCTATGTATTTAACAGATTGCCTTGATTCACGGCCTATGTGATCCCATGCAATAATGGTATCCAGAATGCCTCTATCAGCATGGCAGATAATGCAGTCTTCTTTAGCAATCACACTGCAACTATTTGAACTGGCAGGTAAAAGAACAGGGGTACGTTGAGTTTCATCAGGGTTGGTTATGGTTTGAATACTGCCTTTGCAAATAACATCAATCTGGCCTTCGAGCAGGTATAAATAATCCTGACTGTTGCTGCATCTGATTTGTAGAATCTCATCCTGCTGAAGCTCGATAATGCGGATATGGTTAACAATTTCCTGCAGCCGCTCAGGGCTGAGATTGCTAAAAGGGAAGTACAGGTTACTTAGTTTGAAGAGTACTTTTTTCAGTTTGGTGCTGATTGTCATAGTCAGATACCAGTTAAATGCATGTCATTTGGTTATTTTTTAAAGTTTAGTTTATTTTTTCTGATTTTGCTTATTTGAACAGTTCTTCATCAAGTGCTCTAGTTGAAATACTATCCAGCACTATTTCAAGTTTGTCCCCCTGTTTGGACTTGATAATAACCTCAACAGGAATGCCATCTATATTCTCCTGTTGATAATCAACATTAGTGAAATCTGTTTTGCCAGTAGCCAGCATTATGCGAGTTTGTGTGCTGTAGTTAAATTGATAGAAATCTCGTAAAGTATCAAAATCGCTGTTTAAATTTAGTGCTTTGTTATTGGCAATACAGACCTGTTTGAGTAAAAAGTCTCCACGCTTAATATTGTAAATATCACAATGGATATTGCTTATATTTTTTGATAAAGAGGTTTTATTGATTTTAATAAAAGTATGTGCGCCATAGAATTCAGGGTATTTGAGCTGATTAATAAATGATTCTGCAAGCTCTTTTTCTTTATCTCCCATTGTTTTCAGCTTTTCTTTTAACTGTTTTTCTACTTCTGAGAGCTTTATCATACGTTTTTTATTAAGTATATTGATTTGTTGCGCAAGGATATCTGAATCAATACGTGATGTTTTACCAGTCTCTATGTCAGTACTGGTAAATACCTGTGTTGAGCTATCATAAATATTAATACGTGAGCTATTTTTCTCGATCATACGTAGCTTCTGATTCTTAATATGGTATGTAAGTGAGCTTTCAACACCATTATTATATGTTTTAAAAACCAGAGTGCTATCAGCAAGCGCGGGTTTTATTAGCAACAGAAGTAACGTCAGGGGGTATAATAGCTTCATCTCATGTTCCTATAACTAAAGAAAATTTATGAAAAAAGAACGTATACAAAAAGCGCTTGCCAGGCAAGGACTCGGTTCACGTCGTGGAATAGAAACCATGATTGAGCAGGGTGAAATTATAGTCAATGGTGAAATTGCCAAGATTGGTGATCAAGTCGAGCCAGGCGACGTGGTAACTCATGGCGGGCGAAAAATAGTTATTAGAGATGTTAATGAGAAGCTTCCCAGAGTATTGATGTATCACAAACCAGAAGGAGAGGTCTGTAGTCGAAGTGATCCAGAAGGGCGACCAACCATATTTGATAATCTTCCCGGACTTAAACACAGTCGCTGGGTTGCCGTTGGTCGGCTGGATTTAAATACATCAGGCTTAATTCTGGTTACAGATAATGGTGAGCTGGCTAATCGGCTTATGCACCCATCACATCAAATACAAAGAGAATATGCTGTTAGAGTTTTAGGTGATGCGTCCAATGAAGTAATAAAAAAATTAACCCATGGTGTAAAGCTTGATGATGGTATGGCTCGCTTTGAAGAGGTGGTTAAATCGGGTGAACAGGGGCTGGGTGCTAATCAATGGTATCACGTGGTATTGGTAGAAGGTCGTAATCGAGAAGTACGTCGCATGTGGGAAGCTGTTGATTTGAAAGTGAGTCGCTTGATGCGTGTACGTTATGGCAATGCCATATTGACTAAAAGTCAGCGCCCCGGACAAACACGTGAACTTAATGATAAAAAAATTATCGAACTAGCAGCGTTAGTGGGTCTGGAATATGATCTGGCTGATTATAAACAAACAGAGAAAGCAAATAACAGTCGATTTATGGATAAGCATAAATCGCAGAAAAATAAAGATCAGAAACATAAATTTAAAAAACAGCGTGGCCATTCTAATAACCCCCAGAGTAGAAGCCGTCATGAGAAAACAAAACGTCGTTAAATCATTAATTTATATTTTCTTTATATTTTATATATCAATTGGCCATGCCAGAGAGGAAGCGAGTCTGGAGACTGGGATGGTTAATCCCGGATACCATGAGCAGCCTGCCTGGTTTAAAAATTCATTTTTAGATATTAATGAAGATATTGCAGAAGCCAGAGAAGAAGGGAAACATTTGATGCTTTTCTTTTATCAGGATGGCTGCCCCTATTGCAAAAAACTACTTGAAGATAATTTTGGTCAACGCAGTATTGCTGAAAAAACCCGAAATAATTTTGATGTGGTTGCTATTAATATTTGGGGAGATAGAGAAGTAACAGTCGATGGTCAGGTTGCAACTGAAAAAGTATTTTCAGAAAAACTGAAAGTAATGTATACACCAACTTTAATTTTCTTTAATAAAGAAGGTAAAGTAGCGTTACGAGCAAATGGTTATTATTACCCAGAAAAATTTAATGCGGCTCTGGACTATGTTTTAAATAAGCAGGATAAAAAAGAAAAGTTTAGTAGTTATCTTGGACGTATTTCATCTGTATCTACAACGGGGGTTATTCATAAAGAACTGGAAACAATTAAATCACCTTACCGATTTGATAATAAACAAAAAGGTAAAAAATACTTATTAATTATGTTTGAGCAGAAACAATGCAAAGCCTGTGATGAGTTACATTTAGATATTTTAAAGCAGGCTGAGTCAGAAGATCTAATTAAACAATTTGATATTGCAGTGCTTAATATGTGGTCGGATAAAAAAATAATACGTCCTGATGGAAAAGAAGTAAAAATACGTGATTGGGCAAAACAGTTAAATATTCAATATGCACCCAGCATGGTTTATTTTGATAATAAGGGTAAAGAAGTATTTCGATCAGAGGCTTATTTAAGAACATTCCATGTGCAATCGGTTATGGACTATGTGGCGAGTGAAGCATATAAAAACCAGCCTAACTTTCAGCGTTATATTGAAGATAGAGCAGATAAACTCAGAAAACAGGGAATTGAAGTTGATATTATGAACTAGAATATTTAACTATTAAAAGCTGAGTTTTATTCCTGTGCTTTAAAAACTTGCCCTGTTTCATTATTGTCTTTACCCATCAAATATAAATAAGTACCCATAATCTCTTCAGGCAGTGTCATCTCATTTGGATCAGAGCCTGGAAATGCTTTCATGTGCATGGCTGTTTTTACTGAGCCTGGGTTAATGGCATTTACTTTTATTCGGGTGTCGCTGTCCATTTCATCGGCAAGTATCTTCATAAAACTAATAAGAGCTGCTTTTGAAATGCCATAAGCGCCCCAGTAAGCGGTTGATTTTTCATCGATAGTAAAAACAATAGATGCGTCTTCAGATTTGCTCATTAAAGGCAAAACAGCCTGGGTGAGTATAAAAGGGGCATTCAGATTTACCTGCATTACTTTGTACCAGAGTTCTGCGTCATATTGCTGCAGGGGCGTATTTGCACCAAGGAAGGCTGCATTGTGTAATAAGCCATGCAATGCGCCAAACTGCTCATCTAAAGTGTTCGCTAGATCATCATAATCTTTAGGTGTTGCACCTTCCAGATTCAAAGGGTATATCGCTGGTTCAGGTGAGCCAGCAGCGGTAATTTCATCATAGACCTGTTCCAGTTTATGAATTGTGCGACCCAGTAAAATAACCGTTGCTCCATGGGCTGCACAGGCTTTTGCGGCAGCCTTGCCAATACCATCACCTGCGCCGGTAATAAGAATAATTTTATCTTTAAGTAAATCTGCTGGAGCATGGTATTGCATTAAGTAATCCTTAATTAATTCTGAATAGTTAACTGAGCACATTTTACACCAGATTGTAGTGTACCTTCGAGTGTTGATGGTAATCCAGGCCGGTTTTTTTCTTCAATATAAACATAATCGCCACAGAGCTTTAGGTTCTTTATGGGAGTATTGATTGCAGGGCGTATTGAATCAATATCCGGTAAACAGCGGAAGCTTGCTCTTTTCTCACAAATAACGGCAGATGATTTAGCTTCTGGCCAATGGGGAAACAGCTGTTTTAATTCTATTTCAATTTTTTGTGCAAGTATTTTATTCTCCATCTCCAGGTGAGAGCGGGTTGCGCTGATTACACAGGCTATGAGTCCGGGTTGTTTGCAATATTGGCGATCAAAAATCCATTCGCCTGTGGAATTGACCATACCCATCATTGGAACAGGCAGACTAATGTTTTCAGGATACTGTAAATAAACTGTTGTTACAGATTCATAATTTATTTTATTTAATTTATTACAAACAGGTTCACAGACTTTTATTGATGATAATAGTTTTGATGTGGCATAGGCCGGTGTTGCAAGTATTAACTGGTCTATATCGATAGTCTTTTCATTAATAATAACAGAAACAGCCTGATGGTTATTCAAATTAATCTGGTTTGCTCGGTGCTTAAGATGTACTTTTCCACCCCTGGACTCAATATAGTTTTTAGCGGCTTCTGGAAAGATATTGCTCAGGTTTTTTTTAGCTATTAATAAATCAGTATTACTTGATGGACCATTAAATGTTTGCTGCAATACAGCCTGAAATATTCTAGCAGATGCCTCATGTGTATGGGTGGTTAGTGCAGCCAGACATAAAGGTTTTAAAAGATATTTAATATAGTTATCAGGCAGTCTGGAGTTGTTTAACCATTGATCAACGCTTATATCCTGATTAATGTTTTTTTTGAGCAGATTGTTAAAGTGATATAAAGTCTGAAACTTTTCAGTAAAAGAAAGGGAAGGGCATTGTAATGTACCAAAAAGTAGATTTAATGGTGCAGGAAGTTTTGGCAGTTTTAAATCAAAAGCTGTTTCATTAGTTTTTAAATTTATAATTTTTATTTGTTGAGGTGCTCTATAAAAAACATCTTTTTCTATTACATTAATCGTTTTAAGAAGATCTAACATTTGCTGATAAGCGCCAATCATCAGGTGTTGGCCGTTATCAACGGCAAGATGGTTTATTTTAACACTGCGTGCTCGACCACCTAACTGTTTTGCAGATTCATAAACTGTGACAGGGATGTTTTTTTTACTCAGTTCAACAGCGGCAGCAAGACCTGCCCAGCCGCCGCCAATAATGGTTACATGTTTTGTCATGCGGTCTGTTGACGTAGATATTGTTTATATATTTTCTTTTCGCGGTATGAAGTTCGCCATGCCAGCCATAATTTACGCAGAGGTGTAAGTTTTATTTTATGTTCAAGTACTTTAAATCCATCAATTTCAATTTCATCCAGTATTGAACTGTAAATCTCTGCCATTATTAAGCCGGTACGTTGATTAAAGCGATCTTCTTCCGGTAAGTTGTTATAAGCTTTCTGATAAAACTCTCTGGCACGGTCAGCCTGGTGTTTGAACAATGCTTTTACTGCATCAGATGTTACGGGTTGGTGTAAATCCTGAATGCTGACACCAAATTTTATAAGCTCATCTTCAGGAATATATAGCCTGCCTCGTTGAGCATCTTCTCGTACGTCGCGTAAAATATTAGTGAGCTGAAAAGCCATGCCCAGGTCATGGGCATACTTTAGTGTTAATCGGTTGTTGTAGCCAAAAATTTCGGCAGACAATAACCCAACAACACTGGCAACGCGGTAACAATAGAGTGATAAATCTTTAAAACTGGCATAGGTGGAATAATTTAAGTCCATTTCCATGCCATCAATAATTTCTAGAAAATATTCTTCAGCAAGATCAAAATGTTTTAATAATGGTTGTAAAGCCTGAGTAACAGGATGCTGTGGTTTATCGGCATAAAGGTTGGCTATTTCCTGTCGCCACCAGATAAGCTTTGAGCGAGCAATATTTTCATCTTTGCAGTCATCAACAATATCATCGACTTCACGGCAAAAAGCGTAAAGTGCAGTGATGGCTCGTTGTTTGAGTTCAGGAAGAAACTTGAAGCTGTAGTAAAAGCTGGAATGACTTTTAGCTGTTTTTTCCTGGCAATATTCATCGGGTGTCATAGGGTAAGTATCCGGGAACAGATTGAAAGTCGCAAGTTATAAGTCGTAAGTCAAAGGCAGTTATTTAGCTCTTATTGCTTTCCATATTACCCAAACCCAGTCAGCAAAGCCAAGCCGGGGGCGGCTGAACATATCATCATCCTGTTGATCCAGTTTTTGCAAAATTCTTGAACCACCCGCTGTAATAAGGCGAATTTCTAAACCAAAAGCGCCTTTGAGTTTTTTGCCTAGTGGTGCGCCTGCATTTAGCAATTTATTGGCACGTTGAAATTGTTTGCGCATCATTAAAATCATAGGACCATCAGTAATACGGTTTTTAAAATAGGTTTCATTTACAAAGGCGGCTCTTATTTCATCCTGTGGAATGTAAATACGATCATTTTCATCATAATCCTGAGCCATATCCTGATAAAAATTAATTAGCTGCAAAGCGCTGCATAAAGCGTCTGAATGCCCCAGACTTTGCCTGTCTGTTTGCCCGTAAATATGCAGCATTAAGCGGCCAACAGGGTTTGCTGAGCGGCGACAATAATCCATAAGCTCACCAAAATCAGCATAGCGCTTTTGTGTTACATCCTGTTTAAATGCGGATAATAAATCATGAAATAGTTCAGCAGGTAAATTAAAACGTTTAATCGTGTCGGATAATGCGATGTACATGGGCAAGTCAGGTGGATTACCTGCATAACAGTTATCAATATTCTGTGCCATTTTATCCAGTGATTTTATACGGCTATTATCATCCGCATTGCCTTCGTCAGCATAGTCATCTGCTTTGCGTGCAAAAGCATAAATAGCCGCAATGGGTAATCTCATGCGCCTGGGTAGAAACCATGATGCTACTGGGAAATTCTCATAATGATTATGTGCGATTTTCAGGCAATGTTTATAAGCGGCTTTAGTCGAAATATTATTCATTTTCATTAGTCTTTTAATTTTCTGATGGTGCTATGAATAGATTATAATGCTAAATATGAAACAAGCGAATATAGAATGGAAACAGGGGCAACCTTTTAGTACTGAATTTGATGATGTCTATTTTTCTAAACATGGAGGTATTGGTGAAACGGAATATGTTTTTTTACAACATAATGGCCTGCCTGATTTATGGAAGAAGAAACAGTCGTTTGTTATTGCTGAAACGGGGTTTGGTACGGGGTTAAATTTTTTAACCACAGTTAAGCACTGGTTGGCAACGACGGATGATGAGTGCAGATTGCATTATCTATCAATAGAAAAATTTCCTTTATCTAAAAATGATTTAAAACAGGCTTTATCTGTCTGGCCTGAATTTTCTGAGTTATTAGAAGAATTTGTTGAAGCATATCCACCTGCTGTCTCTGGTTTCCACCAGCTTAACTTATTTAATAATCGTGTGTCATTAATGCTTATGTTTGGTGATGTAGAAGATATGTTAGGTCAGTTAAATGCAAAAGTTGATGCATGGTTTTTAGATGGTTTTGCACCAGATAAAAATCCACAAATGTGGACGGATTTTGTATTTCAACAAATTACTCGTTTGAGTTATAAGGACACTACTTTTAGTACCTATACGGTGGCTGGATTTGTGCGCCGAGGTTTGCATAAAGCAGGTTTTAATGTTGAAAAAGTAAAAGGCTTTGGCTCAAAGCGTGAAATGTTAGTGGGGCAGATGTCTAAACCAACGGATAAAAAAAGCACATATCCCTGGTTTAAAATTCCTGAATCTAATAATGATAAAAAACATGCGGTAATTATTGGCGCAGGTATTGCCGGTATTACTACAGCATGGGCTTTAATTAATAGAGGCTGGCAGGTTGAATTAATCGAAAAACATAATGAAATTGCTAAAGAAGCATCAGGTAATCCTGTTGGTGTTTTATTGCCACGAATTGATCTTGATGATTCTGCTGAAGGTGAATTTTATGCCGCTGCTTATTTTAAAGCACTGAGAGAAATTAAAAAAATCACACAGTTAGATAATGATTTTGACTGGAATCAGAGCGGTGTTATACAACTGTCTTCAAGTTATCGTATAAAAAAACAGATTGATAATTTGGACTGTGCTCAGGAACTGGCGCAAATTGTTAATGCTAAAAAAGCCAGTGATTTGTGTGGTATAAAAATTAAAGAGGCAGCATTGTTTTATCCGCAGGCGGCCTGGATGTCGCCTGTAAAACTATGTAAAAAGTTAATTGATCTGGCGGGTGATAAAATAAAACTGCATTTAAACGCAGAAGTCAAAAAAGTAGTAAGAGAGAATAATCAGTGGCAATTATATAATAAAGAAGATCAGCTAATAACAAAAACAAAAGCGCTGGTGTTTGCCAATGCAATAGCAGCAAAGGAAACTCAGCAGACATCATGGCTTTCTTTACAATATGTTCGTGGTCAGATTAGCTATTTACCTGTTAATAAAAAAAGTAAAAATATACGTATGCCAATTTGTCACGATGGCTATGTTATTCCTCAATATAATGGACAACATATTATTGGTGCGACATTTAAGCCTGCAAATAAATCAACCGTAATAGATGTTACTGAGCATAAAGAAAATATGGCATCACTTAATCAATGGCTACCTGATGTTTTTGATATTGATGAAAATAAAATTGAAGGGCGAGCTGCTTTAAGAGCTGTAACACCTGACCGTATGCCATTAGTAGGGCCTGTGGCCAGTCTGAAACAGTTAAATAATGAATATGCAGATTTACAGAAAGGTAAACCTGCGGCTAAATACTCTAATGCTGAATATCTGCCAGGCCTGTATATTAATGTGGGGCATGGTGCCCGAGGATTAACATCCTGTTTTTTATCGGCAGAATTGATAGCGGCTCAATTGAATAACGAGGCTTTGCCTGTTTCTGACCGAGTGCAGAATGCTCTGCACCCATCTCGATTTATTATTCGCGCATTAAAAAAAGGAAAATTATTCAGCCAGGAAATAAGCCTGCCCTGTGATAAATGTACTGGATGTATGTAGGGCTATAGAAAAATTAAGTAAGTTAGTGGCTATTAGTTACAGAGCATCTCGAATTTTATCTTCATCAAAACCATGAATAATCTCTTTATTTACAATAATTAAAGGCGTGCCCTGGCCGCCCATAAGATAGAACATTTGTCTGTTTTTCTCTGATTCATCAATGTCGCGTTCTTCATACGCCAGTTTGTGATGCTCAAAAAATGAACGAGCTATGCTGCAATAATGGCAGTTTCTACTGCCAAACATAAGAATCTGGGGTGGTTCTGCTTTGCTTAGGGTGATGGGATCTGTGGAATATTGTTGTTTTTCAAACTGACTGATAAGGATATAGGCAGAAATGAATAGCAGAGAAATAATAAATAATAAGTTCTTCACAAGCAGTGTTCCTGAAATTTTAATAATATCCTGTATTAATCCAGGATTATGACTGGTGAAAAAAACACTAAGTTCAGCCTGCTAGTCCGAATCTTTCACACATTTTCGGGCTAGGGCTTTTAATCCACTAGAAATACTATAATATCCACATATTCTAAAAAACACAGCTTTGTCGATAAAAAATACTATGCCTACACAAGAAATAAGCCATGACGATTTAAGAAAACACCCCTTATTGGCTGAGCTTGATGAGGCTATGTTAGATCAGGTAAAGAAGACACTTAGAGTGCTTGATCTGGAAACAGGTGAGCATTTATTTGAACAGGGTCAGCATGCAGATCGTTTTTATCAGGTGCTTGAAGGGCAAATTAAGCTCTACCGGGTGTCAATGGAAGGCAGCGAACGTGTAATTGAAGTGATATTACCAGGGCAGACATTTGCCGAAGCGGTGCTGTTTATGGAAAAACGTGATTATCCATTAAATGCAGAAGCCCTATCAAGAACGCGGTTACTGGCATTTGATTCAAATACATTTCTTAAACTGCTCGAAAGCTCCCAGCAAACCTGCTTTCGCCTGTTAGCAGATATGAGCAGACGTTTGCATCAGCGTTTAAATGAAATTGATTATTTAACACTACAGAATGCAACTTTTCGTTTGATTCATTATTTACTACAACAAGTAGAAGAAGACTGTGCTGGAAATTGCACTGATATTAAATTAGCAACATCAAAAAGTATTATTGCTTCACGGTTATCAATTCAGCCAGAGACCTTTTCGCGTATTCTTAAAAATCTGGGTAAACGAGAATTAATCAGTGTTAAGGGCAAAGTGATTACTTTGTTAGATATTGAATCATTACGGAAGTATGAAGCTTAGGTTTTGTCTCAAGTTAGTCAAAAGCGGAACTTTAGATTTTTCTAATTTAAGATTAAAAGCAAAAGAAAA
>CAZFUY010000054.1:0-20314 GCA_964522445.1 uncultured Thiotrichaceae bacterium
TTAAGTTAGATTGAAAATCCGCGTGTCCCTGGTTCAATTCCAGGTTCGGCCACCACTTTTTTATATCCTTTTTTGTCTTCTAATAATCTATCACTCTTTCAACTCTCGAAAATATTCGGGTTAGTAACAAAAAACAAATATAATGCCCTGACCAGAACTGGCAGAGGGTGGAGTGAAAAAATCAGATGAAATATATTGATGTATTTAATGGTGATGCGGACGGTATTTGTGCTCTGCATCAACTGCGCCTTGCACAGCCGCTGGACAGTGAGCTAGTTACCGGGGTGAAGCGTGATATCAGTTTATTGAAGCGTGTTCAGGCGGGTGAGGGTGATCAGGTTATTGTACTGGATATTTCTCTGGATAAGAATCGAGATGATTTGATTCGTCTGCTAAATTGTGGTGCGAATATACAATATTTTGATCATCATTTTTCAGGTGATATTCCAGATAACTCAAAGCTTGATGCGCATATTAATACGGATGCAAATGTATGCAGCAGTTTGCTGGTCAATAATTATCTTGAAAATAAATATTTACCCTGGGCAGTAACAGCGGCCTATGGTGATAATTTGTTTGATGCAGCTATTGATGCCGCAAAACCGTTAAATCTCTCAGATAAAGAACTTGAGCAATTAAAATTGTTAGGCACTTGTTTAAATTACAATGGTTATGGTTCCTGTTTAGAGGATTTGATTTTCAGCCCTGAAGAACTTTATAAAATAATTAGTCGTTATGAAGATCCTTTTGATTTTATTGAAAATGAACCCTCTTATAAAAAATTATTGGAAGGTTATAAAAATGATTTTAATCAGGCAGAAAAATTAAGCGCTGCATATAGTGATACGCATCATGCGCTATTTGTTTTGCCGGAAGAAAAGTGGGCCAGAAGAGTAAGTGGTGTTTATGCTAATGATCTGGCGCAACAAAATCCACATCGTGCTCATGCTATGTTAACAGAGAAAAAAGAGGGTGGTTATCTGGTGAGCGTGCGTGCGCCCTTAAATAATAAAGCAGGTGCGGATGATCTTTGTCGACAGTTTGAAACGGGGGGTGGACGTAAAGCCGCGGCGGGCATTAATCATTTGCCTGATGATCAGTATGATAATTTTATTAATGCGTTTAGAGAATCTTTTTTATAGGTCTTACAAAAAACTTGACCAGTCACATGAGTTATCCCCAAAAACAAAAAACTCAGGATTAAGCAAACTATCTTTTGTATTGTATCTCATAGGCCGCATATTGGTATCGGTAATATAGCCACCTGCTTCTTCCACAATGCATTGTGCTGCAGCGGTATCCCATTCCGATGTGAGGCCGAGTCTTGGATAAAGATCGGCCCTGCCTTCAGCAATCATGCAGGATTTTAATGAGCTGCCCATGCTAATCAGTTCAATGTCACCCAACTTGTTTAAATAGTCTTTTAATTTATCAGAGGCGTGAGATCGGCTGCCGGCTATGACCGGTTTTTGCGTATCTAATTTCCTGACATTAATTTTCTTATGTGCCTGTCCGGGTTCTGTTTTATATGCACCACCATTTCGCCAGGCACAGTAGTTGTCTTTTGTGACAGGCGCATAAATTACGCCCAGAATACTTTGGTGATTTTCAATCAGTGCAATATTTACTGTAAATTCACCGTTACGTTTTATAAATTCACGTGTGCCGTCTAATGGATCAACCAGCCAGTAACGCTGCCATTGCTTTCGAGTTTCAAAAGGAATTTTTGTTGATTCTTCAGATAGAACCGGAATATCCGTTGTTAGTTCAGATAGCCCTTCCATAATAATTTTGTGTGCAATTAAATCGGCAGAAGTGACAGGTGTGTTATCTGATTTTTTTTCGATTTGATAATTGCTATCGTATATTTCAATAATTTTTCGCCCAGCCTGTTTGGCAATATCGGAAGCGATTGTGCAAAGGTATTCAAGATTAAGGTCATGCATGAGTATGCTTCCTGTTTATAAAATCACGGATCATGTATAAGGCAGCAATGCTTCGTGCTTCAGTTAATTCGGGGTTGTTAATTAACTGATCAAATTTATTCATATTGTATTTTACAACTTCGAGTGTTTCAGGTTCATCGCCGGGTAGTTTTTTTTCATATAAATTTTCTGCCAGAATAATATGGGTTTCAAAACCCAGATAACCGGGTGCAATGGTCATGGTGTGAAGCTGGGTTAGCTTATTTGCTGCATAGCCTGTTTCTTCCATGAGTTCCCTGTTGGCGGCCTGCTCAATAGATTCGCCTTTGTCGATACGGCCTTTTGGGAAGAGCAGTTCATAGCGATGTGTGCCGACAGAGTATTCTTTAATCATCATAAAGTTAACATCATCTATTAAGGGAATAATGAGCACAGCGCCGCTGCTTGAGGCAATAATGCGCTCATAGTTTCGTTGTTCTCCATTACTGAATTCAAGCTCTACCTGTTCAATTGAAAACAATTTGCTTTGAGCAATGGTGGATGTGTTGAGAATTTTGGGTTTCTCTGTCATTGTGCGTCTTTGAATTTGGGTTTTGTTATTTTACAGGGTAATAGGGTTATTTCCAAAATGATAGACTGGTCAAAAATAAAAAGTGTTTTTCTGGATCTGGATGGTACATTGCTGGATTTATACTATGACAATCATTTCTGGTTAGAGCATGTGCCTGTGCGATATGCAGAGCGTCATGGGCTGGACCATGCGGAAGCTCATGATATATTAAATGGCAAGTATTCAGCGGTTATGGGGAGTTTAAACTGGTATTGTGTTGAGTACTGGTCCAGAGAGCTTCAGCTGGATATTCCACAATTAAAAAAAGAGGTGTCGGATAAAATCTCTGTGAGACCCAGCGTTGAGGAGTTTCTGGAATTTTTACATATGCAGGGAAAAAGAGTGGTGTTGGTCACTAATGCGCACCCTGCCAGTGTTGCAATCAAAATGAAAAAAACATCTTTAGATCGCTATTTCAATCGCATTATTACATCACATGAAATAGGTATTGCTAAAGAGCAGCATGATTTCTGGCCGGCATTGCAAAAAATAGAGTCTTTTGAAAAGCGCAGCACACTGTTTATTGATGATAATTTTAATGTGCTGGATTCTGCCAAAGCGTATGGCTTTGAATATCTACTGGCTATAAAAAAACCGGATAGTCGAGGAGAAGATAAGCAGCATGCGCATTACCCTTTGCTGGATTCATTTGAGCAGATTATTGAGTAAATAAGAGGAGCGCAGATTGAAACCGAGTAGCGTTTATTCAGAGAGCCAAATGTGTATATCTCTTATTTTCCCCATTTCTTAAATCGTTTTTTACAATATTCCAGTAACGAATCATAGTCAGGGAAATATAATTCAAAGCCATCTTCTGATGGTGTATCAAATTCACAATAATCATTTTTATGTTCGCGGCATATGGTGGGGCGAGTTTCATAAATTCCGCAATCACCATTCAACTGTAGATGCAGGCACTTTGATTCTACTAACATGGTCCAGCCATCTTCATCTTTATAAAATTTTATATTTTGATGTGATATTTGCCAGAGCAAATGTTCAAAATCTGTTTTTGCACGAGGCGCGTCAATGTGCTGGGTGATATAAGTGCAGCAAATAGAGTTAGTACAAAATGAACATTTATTTTCCGGGGTAATTTTCTCTTCTGCTTCGAGTTCAATTTTTATACGTTTGTAAGGTGTTGTCATAAATTTACTGCTTTATTAGAAACCAAGCTGATTAAGATTGCCATTTTGTTTGAGTCGATAGCTGCCGTTGCTCTGGCGTTTTGCAAACATGGCAAGGCTTTGAGCTACGTTGCTGCTGGCATTTTTATTGGGTTTGAAATCAACGGCTAATTTATACTGTTTTTTATTATTTATTTCAATATTGCCATCAATATTTAACATGCCTCTTTTGTTTTTAATAATAATATTAAGGCCATTGTCTATCATGGGTAAGATATTAACTTTAACCTGACCAAGATCGACAGTTTCGGCCAGGGTGAGTTTGGCGTTATCCCAGATTATCTGTCCGGTTGTTTTTGGCAGTCCTTCACCTGTCCATTCAAGTGAATTAATAGACAGGTTAAACTGTCCTGCTAATTCACCTAATGGCATCATTATTAACTGTTGTACATCTTCGGCTTTAAGTTTTGCGTGTATATTATCGGCACTAATATTTCCGCTGGCACTGATGCTAATACTGCCAGATACTTTCTGTTTTTTTATATCGGCTTCAATATCTGCACTTAAGCGGGCCAATAAAAAACTTAAGGGATTTAGAGACCATTTAAGATTATTAATATGGGGTTGTGATGGGATGGTAAGTGTATCGGCCTGACCATTCCAGATGCTGCCCTGAATGCCGTAGATTTTAGCGGGAAAACTTGTATTTCTTTTCACTAAATCTATGACCGTTGCTGCGGGTGTTTTTGCCAGTGCAAAAAATAGATAACTGAAAATAACAATTAAAATATAATAACGTGTCTTCATTATGTGGTGCGTTCCAGCATTATTTGTGCGTTAACAGTGCCGGGTGCTTTCTGTGGTTCAATTTTTATGCTGTTGCTCTGTATGCCGTATTTACTTTCAAGATCATGCAGCCATAAAATAATACGATCAAAGTCTGCCTGCTCAAGTTGTACTTTTACGCCTTTCTTATTAGAAGCCAGTTTTTTAATATATTGTTTTATGCCCATGCTTTGTGAGCTGCGCTCAACAAGGCTGGAGATTGACTGATTTTTAAAACGGCTGGATGATTGTGCGCCGGATGACTGTAAAGATCGTATCTCCTGAGATTTTTCTTTCATCCAGCCAAGCAGTTGTTGTTGTGACTGGTGGCTTTGTTGTTGATTGTCCAGCTCACTAAATATGGGATCCCAGATGATTAAAAAAAACAGGCTAAAAACTAAAAAAATAAATCCTGCTATAACAATATTTCTTTCGCGCTTTTCTAGTGCGTCAAGGCGATGTTGTAGAGGCTCAATATAACTGGAAAAAATCATTAGCTTTGAATCTCCAGGCGTAATCTACCTCTGGTTTTGTTTTTTTCGATGGAGGTTGAAAGAATGGTTTTTATTTTTCGTTTGGCGATTAATTTATTTTTAATGGCCTCAAGCGTTTGTAATGAGTCAGCAGATATATCCATGTCAATATGTTTGCCTTTGTAAACGATGCCGCGGATATCTATGTTTTTGTTGTTGCTTAATACAGGCGCTGCTTCAGATAGTATCTGTAAAAATACCTGATCTGACTTTCCGCCGCCACCGCGAAGCTCTTTTAATTTTCGTTCCATGCGCTTTTTTATATTATGGAATTTTCGTGCGCCAGGATTGACGCGTTTAAATTCTTTTTCAATTTGTTGCGTGAGCTGAAGATTCTTTTCTTCTAGCTGGTTAATTTCAATGCTCGCATAAACAAGTTGTAGAATAATCCAGACACCTGCAATAGCAGCAACAGATTTCCACGGTTTTAGTAATGCTGAACTTTCACGCTTTGGCGCATAGTCACCCTGTAAAATATTAAGTTCGTGTGCGTCTTCAAGATCAGGGGCGAAAATAGTTAATGGATATTCTGAATATGTTTTTATGCTAATAGATGCATCAATGCTGGCTAATAAATCAGCGGCATGTTGATCATTGTCCTGATGAAAGAAAATAATATTTTCTGGGGGATGTTCTGATTTTTTAATCAGGGCAGATATGATAACAGGCAGATTGTCACGATCACAATAGTGCCCTGTGAAGTGATCTGTTTTAATAATTGCGCTGTCTGTATCAAGCAGAATTGTCCAGCTATTTTCTGCTACAGGCAGTGCAAGACTGTCTGCTGATAAATGGCTAATAAAAATATTGGACTGTTTGAATTGTTCTAATATCTCATCCAGCAATGATCGGGTTATAGAAATAACAGGCAAAAGATCATCTGCCTGTTTTTTGCCCAGGGCAAAGTGCATGTCTTCAATATCAACAGCCAGGTTGTCTTCCAGTGCAAAAGGTACAGCCTGTAACTGGCGTTGTCTGTTCTGGCTGGGCACATTAACTGATTCAAGGTTAATGCAGGATGAGTCAATGAGTACAGTGGTTCGGCAGCCTTTGGCAAGGGTGGTGATATCTGATAAAGAGCCGCTATCAGGTTTAGTGGTTAAATTGCCCTGTTCATCTACGAATGCCCAGCTGGCATGTTGTGCACTGCCGGGTTTGAAATGAATAAGTAATGTATCTGCCATTACTGAGTGCCTTTTCCTAATGAGCGTCGAATTATATGCATTCTATCATCCGGGGTGTTGCCTGGGTTAGCTGGTCGATAAATAGTGCTGTACATTGTAACCCTGTTTTCGCCTGTTTGAGAAATAGATGTTAATAAAAAATACTCAGAATTAACTTGTGTGCCGGGGATGCTTTTGTGATTTGTGGGTGGGCTTGATAAGCTATTTATCAAATCAACAAAATCCTTCTGATTTTTAAAAGGCCTCTCGTTTTCAACGATCTGTTCAGCCATTTTTTTATCGATGTTTTTAATGGTCTGAAGAACTTCCACTGATGCTGTGTTTATATTTATATTAAGATTAAAATCGGGCAGTGCGCATATATGATTTTTTAATATTTCATAAATAGTAACATTGAAATTTTCAGGAATATTATTAAAGCCTTTCACCATGCGCAGTTCTGTTGCATTCAGCATTAAATTATTTGCAGGACGATAAGGTTTATCAAGCCCGGTGTAATAATCATACTCAGCGCCATAAGGTAAAGTCTGACTATTTGGTGGGTTGTTGTCATCAATCCAGTCGATTAAGCTGTCGATTAGTTCATTATGAAGGTTGTTATTAATAGCAAGAGCGGTTAGCAATGCTCTGAATTTTTTTACTTCTCTGGCATGGTTGGCTGAGTTGAGTGGTGATAGATTATTTAGATTAAACCTGCCCTGAAGATCTTCCAGTCTACCTGTTATTTTTCCTCCGGGTACAGGAGAGACTATGGGGGGTGTGGTGCTTGAATAATATTCGAGATCATCGAACCCCTGTGAGTCTGGATTTTTTTCTTCTTCCAGTAAAAAAAACATGGCGAAGCTTTCAGCTTTTAGATTGTAGAGATATGCCTGTTCACTCTGAAAAATATTTGCCGTTCTTCGTATATCTAAAAATAGCTGACTGACAAGAGCAGATGCTAATATGGCGGCAAGAGAGACAACCAGCATGGCTGTAATAAGAGCAACGCCTGTCTGTTTTTTATAAGCTGTCACTGCAACACCTTAAATAATCTAACCACATCACCCCAGTCATTCATTTGCAATGTTATTTCTATTGCTATGGGTTGTTCGGTGTTCCCCAGTGCTGCGTTTGCATCAGGCCAGTCATTTATCCATTCTTTATTATTGCCCAGAAATCGTATTTTTATATCTTCAATGTTATCAATTAATAATGTTTCAATAACCTGATTATCAAGTGCTCGATCAACATAAGGCCAGCTGAGTCTGTAAAGAGAATTTTCGTCCAGTCTATAGGCAACTCGTTGTAATGAACTGCGTTGCAGTTTGGCAGGATTGCGCCAGCCTGTACGGGTAAAATCAACAAGTAAATTATCATTTCGAGTGGTTAGCTTTAATAAAGTAGTGCCAAACTCATCATGGCCTTCTCGATTAGCTAATTGTTCAAAGTCATGCTGGAAGCTCATCATGGTCATTTGTAATTGATGAATGCGTTGCAATTCTTTATCGGTGCTGGTTTTGTTTCTTATGACTGATTCCAGTCCGCCATAAGCCAATAGAGACAAAATAGAAAAAATAGCCATTGCTACCATAATCTCTATAAGCGTAAAGCCTTTAGTTAAATATGTGGAGTTATGATTTATGATTTGTTTCATTTAATTTCACTATAGTTTAATAATAAAACCATATAGTTTTGTTAGATTTTTTTCATAATTTTCATCTGAATAAACGGTTATGCTTACCTCTCGCATTACATTTTTAGGTTTCTCAATACCGGGTGCATCCAGTAAAACAGCTTTAACTTCCTGCTCCCAGTACCAGATGTGTTTGGCCATTTCTGTGGATTTTTTTTCTATTCCTATGGATGGAAATTTATTTTCTATACGCAATTTCTGTATTTCATTCATGGCGACATAATGTGCGATGGTTTTTTGTTTTAAATAACGGGCGGTTGCTGTGTGATTGCCTGTTGATTTGATAAGTGCGCCCATGGCGATGGCAATAATTGTGAGCGCAACCAGTATTTCTATTAAAGTAAAACCACCTGAGGATTTTACGGGAGAGTTTTTTGAAAAATAATTTTTATTATCCCGATATGTCTTTAAGCCGAGATCTAGTGTCTTTAGCTTATGAATGGTTGTTAGATTCCCGCAGGAAGCTTGCGTGAATGATAGGTTTTTTGCAGACTTATTCATCTTCTTTAACTATTTTGATTTTGCCATTAGGAGATGCATGAATTTCTTTTAATAAATCATGTCCGGGGATTCTGAGTGAAATAATAAAGTCAGGTGTTATTTCACTGCTGGACATTAAAAATACCTGGGGTAATAAACGGTCTTTTTTGTTGTTATCTTCATTTGTATCTTCAGATATTTTTTCAGGCTCTTCGGGGATTTCAATATCAATTCCATCAACGGCAAGGCTCAATGTCATATTTTCAGGCAGGGTTCTTAAGCGCAGCAGTTTATCATCATTGATAATATTCCATGTGGCTGGGCTGGTTTCTTCATCCAGTTTAAAAAAACGAAATCCCTGTTCATTGAATCTAAGGCCGTATTCATCATTGCGGATTATTGATTGTTCGTGGGCAAATACAAGCAGGGCTTTAATACGATTAGCTTCTTCTTCTAATGCATCTTTTGGGTTGCCAAAGGATATATTAATCAGCAGAAGCCCAATTGAAATACTGATAATGACAGACACCACCAATAGTTCAATTAAGGTAAAGCCGTTGCAGCTGTATAGTGATTTTTTAAACGGGGTTTTATTTTTTAAAGAAGCGGGCTTCATATTAAAATAAAAAATAATTTAGATAAATAGAGGTGAATTTTAATCCAGATTGCTCACGTCAGCATTTACGCCATCGCCACCTTCAACACCGTCAGCACCCAGAGAATAAATGCGAATCGCCCCGCCTTCATTATCATAAAGATACTCTCTTCCCCATGGGTCTTTCTGTAGCTTTCTCAGGTAACCACCTGCCTGCCAGTTAGAAAGTTCCTGATCTCCAGCCGGTTTGCTAACCAATGCTTCCAGCCCCTGGTCTGTGGTGGGGTAGGAGAAATTATCGAGTTTATATACTTCAAGCGCGCTTTCTAATGCATTAATATCATTTCTTGCTTTAGTGATGCGTGCGGTATCTGTTTTACCAAAAAACTTGGGCGCAATAAATGTTGCCAGAATGCCCAGAATAACCACAACAACAATGAGTTCGATTAAGGTGAATCCGCTTTGTCTGTTTATATTTGTTTGAACCACTGATGACTCCGAAAAAATTAACCAATAAAAGTTTATACTTAAACTCCAATCATACCAGAAGCTTATAGAAGAAAATATGAACCCTGTATTACCCTCATGGATTAGATCTTATGGCTTCTGGTTAGTTCTTCTGGCGGTGTGCTTTTTTATTCAGCTGATGGGGCTGAGTAATGATTTCCGATTTGATCGAGGCCTGATTGATCAGGGGCATTTCTGGTTATTAATTAGTGGCCATCTGGCGCACCTGAACTGGAGTCATCTGGGCTTAAATATGGCCGGGCTGATATTGGTGGCTGTTTTCTTTGGCCGCTATATTTCAGTATTGCAGTGGCTATTGCTGTGCCTGTTTTCTGCACTATGGGTTGGTTTAGGACTGTACTGGTTTAATAATGAGATACAACGCTATGTGGGCATGTCCGGTGTGTTGCATGGGTTTTTTATTGTGGGAGCCTGGTATGAATATCGGCGTTATCCATTGAGTGGCGGTGTGTTATTGCTGTTAATTATTGCCAAATTAATATGGGAACAGCTAGCGGGTGCTTTACCGGGATCTGAATCTATGACCGGAGGCCATGTTGTGGTTGATGCACATTTTTATGGCGCTATTGCGGGTACAGTATTTTTGTTGCTGATAATCCTTAAGCGGAAGCTCAAAAAAATAAAATCTTGAATCACAGAGAACATGGAGTTTTTTTATTGCATTAGATCATTCATATTAATAATGGGCATAAGAATCGCCATCACAATCATTAAAACAACGGCCCCCATCACTACAATAAGCAGGGGTTCAAATAATCCCATAAATGTACCAATAAGAGCGCTTAGTTCTCTTTCCTGTTGAACGGCTGCCCGGTCTAGCATGTCTTCCAGTTTGCCGCTGGCTTCACCGCTGGCAATTAAGTGTAGTGTCATGGGAGGAAATAATTTACTGCGCTCAAGGGCGGCGTGGATAGTTGAGCCTTCTCTAACACTGTTGCTCGCATCTTCTACAGCTTCTCTCATGGGGATATTAACAATAACGGGAGCAGACAGGCGCAGGGCATCGAGTACGGGCACACCACTTGAGGTCAGAATGCTAAAAGTGCGTGAGAAGCGAGCGGTGTTTAATCCGCGAATTAATTTGCCAATAACGGGGAGCCGTAATACCTGGCGGTGATATTTCTTTTTATAAACGGGAATGGATAAAAGTTTTTTAATGCCCGTGATGATGGCAATAATGCCAATGATTAATAAGATGAAATAGTCTTTAAGAAAATCAGAAATAGCTATCATCATAATGGTGAGAAAGGGCAGCTTTTGTCCTGTCTGGTCAAATACTTCTACAATTTGTGGCACGACCCAGGTGAGTAATCCAATAACAACCAGTAATGATACGGTGGTGAGTACGGCGGGATAGATAGTGGCCTGAGCTATTTTCTGGTTCATTTCCTGTCGGCTTTCGGCGTAATCGGCGAGCCGGTCAAGTACCGTATCCAGATGGCCGGATTGCTCACCGGCGGCAACGGTTGCGGTAAATAAATTAGGAAACACTTTGGGGAAGTCTGATAAGCCTGCGGCAAGCGTATGACCTTCTAATACCTTTGCTCGGATGGCAAAAATCATTGCCTGTATACGAGGTTTTTCTGTTTGTTGGCCAACGGCAGATAGAGCCTCGTCCAGAGGTAAAGCGGCACGTACCAGCGTGGCTAGCTGGCGAGTAAACAGTGACAGATCATTTGCGCTAATGCCTCGCAGGTTAACTTTAGTGGCAGAGCCTTTCTGAATTTTATCTTTTTTTGCAGCGGTTTCTATCTGTAAAGGCATCATGCCTTTGTCACGTAGTATCTGACGTACCTGACGAGGGCTGTCGCCTTCAATCACGCCTTTTTTTTCGCGACCTTTTGAGTTCAGTGCTATGTATTCGAATGCGGCCATTTTTTAAGTTGCAAGTTGTAATTCTGAAGTTGATACGTTTTTAAGATAGTATTTATAACTCAAAATTAGAAACATTAATCTTCTCGTGAAACCCTTAAAACTTCTTCCAGCGAAGTAATGCCTTCCAGCACTAAACGCGCTCCATCCTGTCGTAAACTATCTGAAAAACTGCGTGCATATTTTTCCATTGCCTGTTCGCCTTCACCATCATGAATCATATTCTGTAAATGGTCATCTACCGGGATGAGTTCATAGATGCCGGTGCGCCCTGCATAGCCTAAATGATTGCATTCGTTACAGCCTTTTGAGTTGTAGATTGTGGGTGGATTGTTTTTATCCACTTTAAGCCAGTCACATTCGGTTTCAGTTGCAGTGTGTTCCTGTTTGCAATGTGGGCAGAGTGAGCGCACCAGTCGTTGAGCCAGTACGCCAATTAAACTTGACGCTAATAAAAAAGGCTCAACGCCCATATCGCGCAATCGTGTGACTGCGCCTATTGCTGAGTTGGTGTGTAGAGTTGATAGCACCAGGTGGCCGGTTAAACTGGCCTGTACCGCGATGGAAGCAGTTTCAAGATCACGGATTTCACCAATCATAACAACATCGGGGTCCTGACGGAGTATGGCTCTTAGGCCACGGGCAAATGTCATGTCTACTTTTGAGTTGACCTGTGTCTGGCCAATGCCGTCAAGATAATATTCTATGGGGTCTTCAACCGTCAGGATATTACGGCTTTTATCATTAAGCCGTGTTAAACCGGCATAAAGTGTTGTGGTTTTACCCGAACCCGTAGGGCCGGTCACCAGAATAATGCCATGAGGACGATGCAGTAAATGATCTGTTCCATCACGGGTTTTTTTTGCCATGCCCAGATGCTGTAAATCGAGGCGACCTGCCTGTTTATCCAGTAGACGTAATACGATACGTTCACCATGACCAGAAGGTAAAGTGGATACACGTACGTCAACAGAGCGGCCTGCCACTTTTAGTGAAATACGCCCATCCTGTGGTAAACGCTTTTCGGCGATATCCAGTTTGGCCATAACTTTAATACGTGAAATAACCAGTGGTGCGATATTTTTTGGCGGCTGTAAAATTTCGCGTAAAACACCGTCGACACGAAAACGAATTCGCATACTTTTTTCAAAAGCTTCGATATGAATATCAGAGGCGTTAATTTTTATGGCTTCAGAAAGTACCGCATTAATTAATTTAATAATCGGTGCGTCATCTTCTGCTTCTAATAAATCTTCGGGTTCGATAGTTTCGGCGAGCTGATCCAGATCCAGTTCATCACTTACGCCTTCCATAAGTGCCATCGCCTGATCGCTGTCCTGCTCGTAGGTTTGTGCCAGTAATGCTTCAAACTGTTCGTTAGTGGTTTCGCTTAGTTTGACGGGGCGCCCCATAATGCGGCGAACTTCTGTTAATGCCTGAGGATTAATTTCTTTGCGATAAAGAACCTGAACGGAGTCGTTTTCAATTTGGCCAATCAATACACCATAACGCTTGGCAAAAGCATAGGGCAGAGTTTGTGAATTAATAGAGCCATGTTCGGTCATTGAATCAGATATCATCATCGCCCCAGAGATCATCTTCGTCATTATCCTGTTGTTTTTTAATGACTGATTTTTCCGGGTCGTTTAGTTTGCTTTGAGGTTTTATTCCCGATGGTGATAAATTATCAATGGCGGGAAGTAATGGGCTTTTTTCATCGCTTAATAAACCAAAGCCTTCTTCGCCTGCCGTGATTTGCTGTGCGCGCAGGTAATTATATTTTTCATGGGTGTGATATAACGCGGCGGCCTTGTCACGCATAATGCTGGGGCGCATGAAAATCATCAGGTTCTGTTTGTCTTTGGTTGTGCCGTGAGAGCTAAATAACCAGCCAAGAAAAGGAATGTCTCCCAGAATGGGTACTTTCTGTACGGTGTCTCGCATGGTGTCATCGATTAATCCGCCGAGTACCAGAATTTCACCGTCTTCCACCAGTACCGATGTTTTCAGTGAGCGCTTATTGGTAATAATATCGGATGCTGAAGATGAGGCGGCAATATTTGAAATTTCCTGATCAATATCCAGCTTAATGGTGTCGCCGTCATTAATTTGTGGCGTAACTTTTAAGGTGATACCAACATCCTGTCGCACAATAGTCTGGAATGGATTGCTTGTGCCATTGGCGGTAGTGGTTGAAGACCCTGTTATAAAAGGCACATTCTGGCCAACAACAATTTCAGCTTCCTGATTGTCCAGCGTTACAATGCTGGGCGTGGATAGAATATTGGTTGCGGCATCTGCATTAAGTGCTTTGAGCAGAAACGCAAAACGTGTGCCATCATCACTGCCCACACCTATGGTTATACCGTCACCGATAGCACTAACCGCTGCAGATGAGTTGCCTGCTGCAGCTGCAAGCAACCCGGCAATACCGCCACTGCCACCAAAATTACTGATGCCAATAGGTGCTGTGCCGGGGTTGTTTTTATTGCCAGCAATGGCGAATTGAGAGCCGCGCTCTTTTGTTTTGTTATTGGAAATTTCAGCAATAATGGATTCGACCAGAACCTGTGCTCGACGAATATCCAGTTGGCGAATAATAGATTTTAATCTGCGAATTACATCTGGGCCGGCAGTGATAATTATGGCATTGGTTGCTTCATCTGATTGAATATCAAAGTCAGAATTATTTGACTGAAGTTTTTTAGATGTTTTGTTTCTAGTTTTGTTCTGACCTTTCTGTACGCCGGTTAATATTTTAACCATGTCTTCGGCTTTGGCGTATTTGAGGTAAATAACATGCGTATTACCTGAGTCATTTTCTAAAGGCGTATCCAGATGTGCAATGGTGGCGCGTATTTTTAATCGAGTTGCTCGCTCACCACTCATTAAAATACTGTTAGTACGCTCGTCTGCAGCCAGAGTTACTTTTTTAGACTGGGATGTTTTAGCCCCGCCAGTAGCCTGCAAAGAGTTTAAAATACGAACCAGTCCTGAGGCTGATGCATGTTTTAAGGGAATGATTTCTAACTCATCGCTTTCGGGTTTATCTATGCTGGTAATAATGCGATTCAGACGTTTAATATTGGCAGCATGGTCAGTAATAATTAAGGTATTAGTTGGATTATAAGCGGCCAGGTGACCCTGTTGAGGTACTAGAGGGCGTAATATAGGCACTAGCTGTGCAGCAGGCACGTGATTAAGAGTAATTACGCGGGTAATTAACTGGTCGCCGTCTGCGCTATTATCTCTAAGAATAGGCAAAGGCCCCTGTTTGGCATTTACCTCAGGCACAATTTTAATAATATTACCAACAGGTACAGCCGCATAACCATGCACCTGTAATATGGATAAAAAGACTTCGTAAACTTCGTCTTCAGACATGGTTTTGGCAGAAACTACAGTAACCTTGGCTTTAACGCGAGGGTCTACAACAAAATTTTTGCCGGTAAATTTAGAGACAGTGCTAATCAGTGCGCGGATGTCTGCTTCTTTTAGATTCAGTGTAATCTGGCCAGCCAGAACCTGGCCTGTAAACAGCAATGCGGTCATAAAGGTAATCAGCAATCGTTTGAGTCGAGCCACTGTTTGGAAAGAAAAGATACACAACATTCTGCGAGAATCCTGATTAGTCATAAGTTTATCGTTTTGCATTTTAAGGTATTTCAAAGCTTAGTGGTATTTCATTGCCATTACGAAGCACAGTAATATTAACCTGTTTCGCTTTTTGTAGTGCGCTTAATGCCTTAAGCCCATTGCTTGGATTATTGAGTGATATGCCATTTATATTAATAATAATATCTTTAGGATCCAGGCCGACCTGATCGAATAAAGCTCGGTCTTTTTGAGGCTGTAGTCGATAGCCTCGAAGTTTACCGTTTTCATTATAAGGAATGGGTATGGCGTATCGTCCAAATGAGGTTGGATTCTTCATTATTTTTCGGCGAATATCACTTAGTACCTGCCCCGGTGTTGAAGGTCTTGAGCGAAAATTTGCTGACTTTGATCTGCCTGATTTTATAAAGCCGGCGCTTTTTGGATCTTTGGGCAGGCGTAAAGTTTCGAGCCGTCCTGCGCGTTCTAAAATAATGTGGTCAGCATGGATTTCTCTGACCGTTGCGCTGGATACTCTATCGCCAATACCGTAAATATCCTCTTTGCCCCGTCTGCCCATTGCAATGATGGCACTGGCATTCTTCATCGGCACTGCGGCTAATACACCTTTAAGCACCAGATTTAATCGTGTTTCAGGTGCGTTTTGTGTGATGACCTTATTTGCTTTTGTCTGATACCGGCCAAATAAATGAGCATTGCTGATTTGCTGGATTTTTTGCTGCTGTGCTGATTTTTGTCTGGCTACCATATTGGCTGATTGTTGTGTTATGGGAGACGGTCTGCTTTCCTCTACTGGAATTAGTAGCCAGGTGAGTTGAGCCAGAGTATAACTGCAGGCGACGAGTAGCAGCACATTAAAGAGTGTTGGCAGATATTTATTTAACTGCTGTAAGTTTAGTGATTCAGGTATGTTTTTAGAGGATTTTTCAATCAGGCTGTGCATGGGGCTAAGGTTAAAGGGTAAAGTACAAAGGGTAAAGGATAAAAACATGGCAGGCTAAATAGTCACCGAATACTTTTATAAGTGTTTAATAAGAAAGACCTGGATTAACCAGGTCTTTCTATTTAGGGATGCCCTAACCATACTTAATCAGAGTATCCCTGGCCATAAAGCGTAACATCTAAATGTTACACCATATCTTTCAGGCCTTTTAATGCTAGAACTTTAACCACTTTACGTGCTGGCTTAGCTTTAAACATCATTTCTTCACCCGTGAAAGGATTAGTGCCTTTACGTGCTTTAGTTGCAGGTTTCTTGATAACCTTAATCTTCAGTAGACCGGGAAGATTAAAGAAGCCTGGGCCACGAGGCTTGATGTTTTTCTCAATCAGACCCGCAAGACTATCTAGTACAGCCGTTACTTCTTTACGACTTAGTTCGGTTTCTCCAGCGATATGATTTAGAATTTCGCTTTTGGTTGGTGGCTTTTTTACAGCACCCGCCGCAACTTTTTTCTTTGCAGCTTTTTTCTTTGCAGCTTTCTTTTTAACCGCCATACTAGGACGCTCCTATGGTTACAATATATGATAATAATTAAGCAGGTTTTTGCTAAACAGATTGTTAGTGCTTTTGTACTGTAATACAAGGAGTTTTTGAAAAAAAATTAAAAAAATATGCAGGAATTTACTTATTTAACAGCATTTGCCATAGGTTTGATGGGTGGCGTTCATTGTATTGGTATGTGCGGAGGAATAGTGGGCGCTTTAAGCTTTGGATTAAAAACTCAGCAAGGCCAGTCTGCAACATCACTTTTTAAAATTTTATTTGCATATAACTTTGGGCGATTATTCAGTTATACACTTGCCGGTGGATTAATGGGAAGTCTGGGATGGATGGCATCACACTGGATTGAAATAAGGCAGCTGCAAATTATTTTACAATTACTGGCGGCATTATTTATGGTGCTACTGGGTTTATATCTTGCAGGCTGGTGGACTGTTCTGGTTCACCTGGAAAAAGCAGGCAGTGTTGTGTGGAAATACATTCAACCTCTGGGGCAGAAATTATTACCCGTTACAAATATAAAGCAGGCCATAGTATTAGGTTTACTTTGGGGATGGTTGCCCTGTGGACTTGTGTATAGTGTGTTGATCTGGTCTATATCGGCTGGCAGTTTTCAGCAGGGAGCATTATTAATGTTAAGTTTTGGTTTAGGCACATTACCCAATTTACTGGCTATGGGATTATTTGCTAATCAGTTAAATCAATGGGTAAAAAATTCAAAAGTTAGACAGATTGCTGGAAGTATGGTGATTTGTTTTGGGCTTTGGAATTTTTATCTGGTTATTGTGTAAGATTTGTTTTTAAGAGATAAAAGCAATTGCGGTAGAAGACACAGAGTCTTTTTGTAAATCCCTCTGTGCCTTTGTTGCGTTTTTTCTTTAATTCTATTTGTGTTCAACTGATCTTTTTAGGTTGAATAATACTAGGCAGGATTTTAGGCGAATGGATTTTAATACGTTTCTCTCTGCCTGTTTCACCTGAAATCAGTTCCACGTTTGATTTTGCAACTTTAAATGTTTTTGCCAGAAAGGCAATCAGGTGTTTATTGGCTTTACCATCAACAGGTGGTGCGGTAATTCTTACTTTAAGATAATCGCCCAGTATTTCTGATAATTCATCCTTCGATGCTTTGGGTTGTACTTTTATTCGTAAAAGTAAATCTTTATTCTGCCACTGATAAAAGTGGTTCACTAGCCCAGTATCATTCTAAGAAAATAATGAAATGTTTGTTGTAAAAACATGAGGGCGATAATGGCAATCATGGGTGATAAATCAAATCCGCTGATGGGTGGAATAAGATTACGAAAGTGTTTTAATACTGGCCAGGTAATGCTGTGCAGTAATCCCACAACTGGGTTATATGGGTCTGGATTAACCCAGCTTAAAATAGCCTGAATAATAATGGCGTAAAGAAATACGCTAATCATTAAATCAATGGTTTCTACAAATGTTGAGAGAATAATAATGTCGACTGATAAATAACCCTGAACCAGCGTTACCTTTATCGCAGTGAATATTATGATCAGAATAAGTGTTGCAAGATCAATGCCCCACAAGCCGGGAATAATTCGTCGCATAGGTTTTACAGGGGGATTGGTTACTTTTACAATAAACTGTGAAACTGGATTATAAAAATCAGCGCGTACCCATTGTAAAATAAGCCGTAGCATCAGTAAGGTAATGTAAAGATGTAGCAGTATATCAATTAAAAAAACCAGTGGATTCATTCGTCTTTTCCTAAAATATCAGCCAGCTCAGTGGCGCGTTTTTTTGCATCGGTTAATGCGTTTTTTACCAGTAATTCAAAATCATTTTTCTGAAAACAATTTATTGCCGCTTCAGTTGTGCCGCCTTTGGAGGTAACTTTAGTTCGCAGGCTGGCTGGATCATCACTGTCTGCTGCTGCCATACGTGCAGCACCTAATGCGGTTTGTAGCGTGAGTTGTTTTGCTGTTTCAGAATCCAGGCCTAACGATTCACCGGCTTTCTGCATGGCTTCCATTAACAGGAAGAAATAAGCAGGGCCAGAACCTGAAACGGCGGTTACTGAATCGAGTAGCTTTTCATCATCAACCCAAAGTGTAATGCCGGCAGCGCCTAAAATATTTTCAGCGGTTTCTTTTTGTTTATCAGTGACCTGTTTATTTGCATAAAGCCCTGTAGCGCCTGTTTGTACCAGTGATGGTGTGTTGGGCATGCAGCGAACCAGTGCATTATTATTGCCTAACCAGCGATTTATGTCTGTGCTGCGGATGCCTGCCGCTATAGAAATAATTAAAGGTTTTTTTGCCTGTACGCTAGCAGAAATATCACGACATACTTTTTGTAAAATTTGAGGCTTTACGGCAAGCACGACAACATCTGTTGTTGCAACGGCCTGATTGTTGTCGCCTGAAATATTAACCTGAAATTTTTCCTGCTGAAGTTTTAGCTTTTCAGCATCTGGCTCAGCAACTGTAATATGGTTGGCAGGGTAATGGTTGGCAATTAGCCCGCCAATTAAGCTGGTGGCCATATTGCCACCGCCAATAAATGTAATTTTAGATGTCATCTTTAATTATAAATAGTATATATAAAGTGCAAAGTATAATGGAAATTAGCTTTCACGTTTACCAAATATTGCTGTGCCAATACGCAGGATTGTGCTGCCCTCCGCAATAGCTGCTTCCATATCATTACTCATGCCTATAGATAAAGTATCCAGATTTAGGCCATTATTATTTAGCTCAGTCATTGCCTGGTGGATTTGATTAAAAGCGGCACGTTGTTGTGTGAAATCTTTAGTTCTGGCGGGTATCGCCATTAATCCACGTAGTTTTATATTGGGTAGCTGTGACACTTCTCTAGCAAGCTGAGGCAGTTCATTCAAACTTGTGCCAGATTTGCCTGGTTCATTACTGATATTAATTTGCAGGCAGATATTTAAAATACCAAGTTCAGGATCTCTTTGCTCACTTAAACGACGGGCGATTTTTAATCTATCTACGCTATGTACCCATTGGAAGTGACTGGCAATATCGCGGGTTTTATTTGACTGAACAGGCCCTATAAAATGCCAGGTGATATCCAGTGCAGATAAAGCATGGATTTTTTCCAGTGCTTCCTGTAAATAACTCTCGCCAAAATTATGCAGCCCTGCCTTATATGCCTGCTCCAGCATGGAGGCTGGTTTTGTTTTGCTAACAGCCAGCAATAAAATATTTCTGGACGCATTTTTATATATTGAAGTGTAGTCAGCAATCTTTTGCTGAATTTGCCTGATATTCTCTGCAATATTGATTGAATTGGACATAATTCTCTGAATCATTGATGAAAATTGACTATAAACTATGGTTACAGGAGACATTATAATTTAATTTGTCTAGCAACATATTTTACGGGGAGAATTAATGGATATTGCACAATTACTGGCATTTGGTGTGAAAAATGGTGCTTCGGATTTACATTTGTCTGCCGGTTTGCCGCCAATGATTCGTGTTGATGGTGATGTACGCCGCATTAATGTGGATGCAATGCCACATGAGCAAATTCATGCGATGGTGTATGACATCATGAATGATAAGCAACGTAAGACCTTTGAAGAATACTGGGAAGTTGATTTCTCTTTTGAAATTCCAGGTCTGGCACGTTTTCGTGTTAATGCTTTTAATCATAACCGTGGTTCAGGTGCTGTCTTTCGTACCATCCCATCAAAAATTCTGACTCTTGAAGAATTAGGCGCGCCGAAAATTTTTGAAGATATTGCCAATACCCCACGAGGTATAGTGCTGGTAACAGGGCCTACGGGATCAGGTAAATCGACCACATTGGCCGGCATGGTGAATTATGTTAATGAAAATGA
>CAZFUY010000055.1:0-6038 GCA_964522445.1 uncultured Thiotrichaceae bacterium
ATATGTCAGATGATGATATCTGGCGCTTAAATCGTGGCGGTCATGATCCGCATAAAGTGTATGCTGCTTATCATGAAGCCATGCAATGCACAGATCAGCCAACGGTTATTCTTTCGCATACTGTCAAAGGTTACGGTATGGGATCTGCGGGTGAAGGGCAAAATAGAACACACTCACAGAAAAAACTCGATGAAGAAGAAATGATTGCCTATAAAAATCGTTTCAATATTCCAATAACAGATGAGCAGGCAGCTAAAGCAGAATACTATCGTCCAGCGGATGACAGTGAAGAAATTAAATACATGAAAGAAAAACGTGCTGCACTTGGTGGCGTTATGCCGGTTCGTGAGCGTGCAGCTGCACCTCTGGAAGTGCCTTCATTAAAAGTTTTTGAACCCGTAACAAAAGGTTCGGGTGATCGTGAAATGTCAACCACCATGGCATTTGTGCGTTTATTAACATTAATTACTCGTGATAAAAACATGGGTAAGTATGTTGTACCTATCGTGCCTGACGAAGCCAGAACATTTGGCATGGAAGGCATGTTCCGCCAGTTAGGTATCTATTCCTCTGTTGGCCAGTTATACACGCCGCAGGATAAAGATGAGGTGATGTTCTACAAGGAAGATAAAACGGGGCAAATTCTGGAAGAGGGCATCAATGAAGCGGGTGCTATGTCATCATGGATTGCAGCGGCGACTGCTTACAGCACACACCATGTAAATATGGTGCCGTTTTATATTTACTACTCAATGTTTGGTTTCCAGCGTATTGGTGATCTGGCCTGGATGGCAGGTGATATGCAGGCGCGTGGTTTCTTATTAGGTGGCACAGCAGGGCGCACTACTCTGGCCGGTGAAGGTTTGCAGCATCAGGATGGTCATAGCTTAATATTGTCTGGCACAATTCCAAACTGTATTTCTTATGATCCAACATTCTCCTATGAATTAGCCGTTATTATTCAGGACGGTATGCGTCGCATGTATAAAGAACAGGAAAATGTTTTTTATTATGTCACGGTAATGAATGAAACCTATGTACAACCTGCAATGCCAAAAGGTGTTAAAGACGGCATTATTAAAGGCATGTATTTATTGCAGGGCGGTGGTAAGCGTCGTAAGAAAATTCAGTTAATGGGTTCGGGTGCTATTTTGCGTGAAGTGATCGAAGCTGCAAAAATGCTCGATAAAGAATGGTCGATTGATGCTGATGTATGGAGCGTCACCAGCTTCATTGAGCTGAAACGTGAAGCGCAGGAAATTGATCGCTGGAATATGCTGCACCCGTTAGAAGACAGAAAAGTTCCCTATATAGAAAAATGTTTAAAAGATCGTCGTGGCCCTGTGCTGGCAGCAACCGATTACATTAAGTCTTATGCTGATCAAATTCGTAAATGGATACCGACACAATATGATGTATTAGGCACCGATGGTTTTGGTCGTTCTGATACCCGTGCGCAATTACGCAAACACTTCGAAGTGAATGCAAAGTATGTTGTTATTGCCGCACTTAAAGCACTGGCTGATGATGGTGATTTCCCAGCAGGAAAAGTTCAGGAAGCGATAGAGAAATATGGTATTGATCCTGAAAAACCAAACCCTGCAATATCATAGGAGCTATAAAGATGAGTGAAATTATAGAAATAAAAGTTCCTGATATCGGCGATTTTGATGGCGTTGAAGTTATTGAAGTTTTAGTGTCTGCGGGTGATTCAATCAATGCTGAAGATTCTTTAATCACGGTTGAATCTGATAAAGCAGCAATGGAAATTCCCAGCAGTGATTCCGGTATTGTTAAAGAAGTTAAGGTCAGCATAGGTGATACAGTTGCTGAAGGCAGCGTCGTTATTCTTCTGGAAGCCAGTGATGCAGTAGAAGAAGTTGCTGCTGAAGAGCCTAAAGAAAAAGCAGTAAAAGCAGAAGCTCCTGCTATTGAATCAAAACCTGCCCCCGCACCTGTTGTTAATAAACCTTCGCCTACAGCAAATATTGATCCTGTAAGTTTTAGTAAAGCTCACGCATCACCCGCCGTAAGAAAATTTGCGCGTGAATTAGGCGTTGATCTGGGTAAAGTAGGTGGCAGTGGTCGTAATGCCCGTATCTTAAAAGATGATGTGCAAAACTTTGTTAAACAGGCGTTGACTCAAACTGGCTCAACAGGTGGTAGTGCGCTGGGCGTTGAACCTATGCCTGTTATTGATTTTAGCCAGTGGGGTGAAATAGAAACGCAACCACTGACTAAAATTAATAAATTAACAGGTAAATTTCTGCACCGTAACTGGGTAACAATTCCTCATGTTACACAATTTGACGAAGCTGATATTACAGATCTTGAAGCATTCAGAAAACAGTCTAATGCAGAATATGCAGATCAGGGTGTTAAATTCACCATGTTATCTTTCATAATGAAAGCCATAGCATCGGCATTGAAAAAATATCCAAAATTTAATTCTTCACTGGATGCCAGTGGTGAAAATTTAATTCTAAAAAATTATTTTCATGTGGGTGTAGCCGTAGATACACCGGATGGTTTAGTTGTGCCCGTGGTTCGTGATGTGGATCAGAAAAGTTTAATAGATATTTCTTTAGAGCTAAAAGAAATTTCAATTAAAGCACGTGATAAAAAACTCAAACCATCTGATATGCAGGGTGGCTGTATTACCATTTCCAGTTTAGGCGGAATCGGTGGCACCAGTTTTACACCAATTGTTAATGCGCCAGAAGTTGCAATTTTAGGTGTGTCGAGAGCAAACATGAAGCCAGTATGGAATGGTGATAACTTTGAACCACGGCTTATGTGCCCTCTGTCATTGTCTTACGATCATCGAGTTGTTGATGGTGCGGATGGCGCACGTTTTACAACGTATCTAAGTCATTTGTTATCAGACGCAAGGCGTTTGTTGTTATAGTTATTTGCCACGGAGGCAGAGGGGTCAGAGTGCTTGGATAATTAAAAAAACTCTGTGTTCTCTATGTCTCAGTGGCTACAAATAAAGGTATTTCTATGAGTACAATAGAAGTCAAAGTTCCAGATATTGGTGATTTCGATGAAGTCGAAGTTATTGAAGTATTAGTTTCTGTCGGTGACACAGTTCAGCCTGAAGATTCTTTAATCACATTAGAGTCCGACAAAGCTGCAATGGAAATACCATCCACTGATGCCGGTGTGGTAAAAGAAATTAAAATTAGTGTCGGTGATACAGTCACCCAGGGTGCTCTAATTCTTGTTTTAGAATCCAGTGGTGAAGTTGCTTCAACAGAAGAGTCTATTGTAGAAAAAACTCAGCCAGTTAAAGAGCAAGCACCTCAGGCTGCAAGTTTTGATGGTGATGCTGATGTGCAGGCTGAGGTTGTTGTTTTAGGTTCGGGGCCAGGTGGTTATACCGCAGCATTTCGTGCGGCTGATCTGGGCAGGAAAGTGGTTCTTATTGAAAAAGAATCAAACCTTGGCGGTGTTTGTTTGAATGTCGGTTGTATTCCATCTAAAGCTTTATTGCATGTTGCAGAAGTGGTTAATGAAGCGCGTGAATTTTCACAGCTTGGCGTGACTTTTAAAGAACCTAAAATAGATGTTAGTAAATTACGCGATCATAAAAATAAAGTGGTTAGCAAATTAACCGGAGGTTTAGCCGGCCTGGCTAAACAGCGTAAGGTTCAGATAGTTAATGGCTACGGTAAATTTACCTCAGCGAATAGTATTGAAGTTGAAGCCGCTGATGGTGTTAAACAAACGGTAGCGTTTGAAAATTGCATCATTGCAGCCGGTTCATCTGTTACTAAATTATCATTTATTCCATGGGACGATGAACGTGTGTGGGATTCTACGGATGCGCTGGAAGTTAATAATATTCCCAAACGTTTACTGGTCGTCGGTGGTGGAATTATAGGTCTGGAAATGGCAACGGTTTACCATGCGCTGGGCTCGAAAGTTACGGTTGTTGAATTAGGCCCTGGATTAATTCCCGGTGCAGATCGTGATTTAATTCGCCCCTTTGAAAAGATTCTTAAAAAACGTTATGAAAATGTTTTTGTTAATACGAAAGTTTCTGAACTCAAGCCTACCAAAAAAGGTATTGTCTGTAAGTTCGAAGGAAAAAATGCGCCAGAAAAAGATACCTTCGATAATGTATTAGTTGCCATTGGCCGTTCACCAAACGGAAAATTAATTGATGCAGATAAAGCCGGTGTGATTGTAAATGATCAGGGTTTTATTGCAGTTGATAATCAACAACGCACCAATGTAAATAATATCTTTGCCATAGGCGATGTTGTAGGTCAGCCTATGTTGGCCCATAAAGCAACTCATGAAGCAAAAGTGGCAGCAGAAGTAATCGATGGTCAAAAACGTTATTTTGATGCGCGTACAATTCCTTCTGTTGCCTATACAGAACCTGAAGTGGCATGGTGTGGACAAACAGAAGATCAACTAAAAGCTGAAGGCATCGAATACGAAAAAGGAGTATTCCCCTGGGCAGCAAGTGGTCGAGCATTATCGGTAGGTGCAGAAGCGGGTTTAACTAAAGTCCTGTACGATAAGAAAACTCATCGCATGTTAGGTACAGGTATTTTAGGAAAGAATGCTGGTGAGTTAATTGCAGAAGCAGCGCTTGCCGTTGAAATGGGTGCTGAAATGGAAGATATTGCTTTAACGATTCATCCGCATCCAACGCTTTCTGAAACCATTAATTTTGCAACAGAAGTTGCAGAAGGAACTTGCACTGATATTTATTTACCTAAAAAATAATCAGACTTGATCAGAGTATCCTTAAGTTATTTTAAAGTATAAAAAACCACAGCCTGGGCTGTGGTTTTTTATTGATATAATATATCAAACAACTTCAGGTTTAAAATCAACTAGCGTATCCACATCGGCTTCATAATCAACACCCGCCATACCAAAACCAAATAGTTTCAGGAATTCATCTTTATAACCCTGATAGTCTGTTAAATCGAATAAGTTTTCAGTTGTTACATCGGGCCATACAGCTTTGATTTTGTTTTGAACTTCATCACGTAGTTCCCAGTCATCCATGCGGATGCGATTTGAATCGTCCAGCTCTGCACCTGTAGATTTATATAATTGAGTGCGGAACATACGGTCAATTTGTTCAATGCAGCCTTCGTGGGTATTTAATTCTTTCATTACCTTAAAACTCATTGCAATATATAAAGGCATAACAGGAATGGCGGCAGATGCCTGAGTTACTACACTTTTTAATACGGCAACATTTGCAGAGCCATTAATGGATGATAACTGATTACATAAATCACCCGCGGCACGATCCATATCTTCTTTTGCTTTGCCAAGTGCGCCATGCCAGTAAATAGGCCAGGTGATGTCTGTGCCAATATAGCTGTAAGAAACAGTTTTAATACCATCAGCTAAAACATCGGCTTTGCTTAAGGCGCTCATCCATAGTTCCCAGTCTTCCCCGCCCATAACGGTTACTGTGTCGGCAATTTCTTCTTCTGTTGCAGGCTCAACTTCAGTTTCTATAATTAAGTCTTTATTAGTATCAACAGCGGTGGCTTTATATGTTTTGCCAATGGGTTTTAAAACAGAACGAATTGTTTCGCCTGTATCAGGAAGTTTGCGTACAGGTGATGCTAATGAGTAAATAATCAGATCAACTTTACCAAGATCCTGTTTTATTAAATCAATAACTTTGTTGCGCATTTCATTTGAGAACGCATCGCCATTAACACTTTTGGCATAAAGTCCTGCATCGTGTGCAGCTTTTTCAAAAGCGGCGGAGTTATACCAGCCGGCTGATCCGGTTTTCTTTTCTGTTGCAGGTTTTTCTAGAAATACACCAATGGTTGCGGCATTAGAACCAAAAGCTGCTGTTATGCGAGAAGCTAAACCGTAACCTGTGGATGCGCCAATAACTAAAACTTTTTTAGGGCCATTGTCTACCTGTCCACCGGCTTTTACTTTATTGATTTGCTCTGCCACATTAGCAGCGCACCCTGTTGGGTGAGCTGTTGTACAAATAAAGCCGCGAGTTTTAGGTTTGATAATCATTGATTGTTTTTCCG
>CAZFUY010000055.1:6138-19709 GCA_964522445.1 uncultured Thiotrichaceae bacterium
TCATCTGCAAATAAATCATGTTCATTTGAGTCTGTGATTTTTACATTAATTAAAGTACCAGGCTCGTAACTATTAGTAGAGTTAACAAATACCATGCCGTCAACTTCAGGTGCGTCTGCGGTGCTGCGTGCAATAATGCCTTCATCGTCAACTTCATCCACCATAACTTGTATGGTCTGGTTTATTTTTCTGGAGAGTTTATTGGCGCTGATCTCTGCCTGCAATTTCATAAAACGTGCAAGTCGATCTTCTTTTATATCTTCCGGGATTTGTCTGGCGAGATCATTTGCAACTGCGCCTTCTACAGGTGAGTAAGTGAAACAACCCACGCGATCAAGTTCTGCCTCGTTTAAGAAATCCAGTAACTGACTGAAGTCATCTTCGGTTTCTCCAGGGAAACCAACAATAAAAGTGCTGCGTAATGTTATATCGGGACAAATGCTGCGCCATTTTTTTATTCGTGTCAGAACATTTTCGCTGCTGGCTGGGCGCTTCATCGCTTTTAAAATGGTTGGGCTTGCATGTTGAAATGGAATATCCAGATAAGGCAATATTTTACCTTCCGCCATTAGTGGAATGACATTATCAACATGAGGGTAGGGGTAGACATAATGCATGCGTATCCAGATGCCTAATTTGCCCAATTCTTCTGCCAGTGTTTCAAATTTTGTTTTAATGGGGCGGCCATTCCAGAAGCCAGTCTGGTATTTCATATCAACACCATAGGCGCTGGTGTCCTGTGATATAACCAGTAATTCTTTTACCCCGGCATTAACCAGATTTTCAGCTTCCTGCAAAACTTCGCCAATAGGGCGGCTAACCAGGTCGCCGCGTAAGGCGGGGATAATGCAAAAGGTGCAGCTATGGTTGCAGCCTTCAGAAATCTTTAAGTAGGCATAATGTTTGGGTGTTAATTTTATACCCTGAGGTGGAATCAAACTGGTCAGTGGATCATGTTCGGGTGGTAAATGTTCATGGACGGCATCCATGACTTCTTTTGTGGCATGCGGGCCGGTAACAGCCAGTACCTGAGGGTAATTATTGGCGACAACATCACCTTTTGCTCCCAGGCAGCCGGTAACAATCACTTTGCCATTTTCATTTAATGCTTCACCGATGGCTTCCAGTGATTCTTCTACAGCATCATCAATAAAACCGCAGGTGTTAACAACGACTAAATCGGCATTGTCGTAAGTGGAGCTGATATCGTAACCCTCAGCGCGAAGCTGAGTAATAATATGTTCTGAATCAACCAGTGCCTTGGGGCAACCCAGGCTGATAAAACCAACTTTGTGAGGAGAATGAGCCATAGAATAAATCTAAAAATTAAAGTCTGTAATTTTACATGATTTGGGTGATTAAATGTAGGAGTGGCTTTAGTTGTGATTTGATAAAAAGATTTAGTCCGCAAATGAACACCAGTGTCTCCGTCATTACTACGGACTCCTGTCCTTCGCCTTTCAGGCCAGGCAAAGCCTGTTTAAAGTCGCTCCATGCGACTTTATCCTGCATGCTTTTAGTAGGAATGACGATGGTATTTTTAGTTATTGGTGATAACTTCTTTCAGGTGCAAACAGTTTTACATTTTTATATTTGAATACAGGAATTAAAGCCATGCCTGCAACAAATCCACCAATATGTGCGCCCCAGGCAACACCGCCCTGTTGATCGCCTGACATTAAAGAATTAAAAATCTGTAAAACAAACCAGAAACCCAGAACCCATTTAGCTGATATGCGAGTGGTATAAATAAAAATACCTAAAGGAATGGCAACCAGAACGCGTGCGTGGGGGTAGAGTAAAAGATAAGCGCCTAATACACCGGAAATAGCACCACTGGCACCAATCATGGGCGTGGTTGATTGTGGATCTGGAATAGCCTGTGCCATTGCTGCTGCAATGCCGCAGAGTAAATAAAACATAATAAAACGTTTATGCCCCATAGCATCTTCAATATTATTGGCAAAAATCCACATATAAAGCATATTGCCAATTAAGTGCATCCAGCCGCCATGTAAAAACATGGATGTAAAAATAGTTACAAATGCAGGTACAGTAACAAGGTTGGCAGGTAGTTCCTGTAAATTAAAAATAACAGCGGGGATCATGCCTAAACTATAAACGGCATGTTGCGAATATCGCCCCAGTGACAGTTGCCAGAAAAAAATACTGATGCAGCTGATTATAATTGCGTAAGTAACAAAAGGTATTATTTTGGTTGGATTGTCGTCGTGTAATGGAAACATATATTTATTTTTTTAGTGTTTTTTTTGTTATCCTGAGTGTAGTCGAAGGATCTTGAGGTGTAAGTAGTAAGATCCCTCGGCTGCGCTCAGGATAACAATAGTTAAGAAATATTTATCAATTCTTCCAGTGCTTCTTCTGCAATTTCTCTGACTTCTGCATCATTGTCATTAATCAGTGATTCAATATATTGTCTGGCTTCTTCATCATGGCTTAAGCCAAGATAGAAGCAGGCATCACTACGAATTCGTGCTTCTTTATGATGGGTTAGTTTTGCTAATGAAGAAATATATTGTTTGAGTAGCTTGCTGCCAGAAAAATCCTCAATAACAGCACCTACACCAATGCGTACTGAAAGCGTTGTTTTCTCATCGCCAATAAGTTGAATTAATGCTGAGAATGTTTCAGGCGCTTTTTCCAGCATTTGCTGTACTTTAGTGATTTCTCCTGCCAGCATGAGTTCAGAAAAATAATCGGCCATTGCATCCGCGTCATCAACACGGTTGATCCATTCCTGTAATTCTGTTTTTGAGCGAAGGCCGACCAGTTCAAAAGGTCCTATTTTTACCCAGGGTACAGAGCGTACCTGATACTCATCAGCTTTTTCAGGGGCATGTTGAATATTGGTTATTTCCAGCTGGCTGATTTCACCGGATTTTATTAGCTCGCTTAGAGCCTGTAATACCATTGGGCAGTGCTGACAGCCAGTTGCTATAAATAGTAGTGCTTTAGGTGGTTTGGGCATTCTTTTTCCAGATACAATATACGTGGGTATTTTACTCGATGTGCGTAACAAAGGTATGAATATGATAAAACAATCTGTTATCTGGCATCAGCCCACTGACTTGCAGGAACTAAATGAACGTGGCAAGGGAACGGCTGTTGAAAATATGGGAATAGAAATTACAGAAATAGGTGATGATTATTTGAAAGGAACTATGCCTGTTGATAAACGTACATGCCAGCCACTGGGAATACTCCATGGTGGTTCTTCTGTATTGCTTGCAGAGACACTAGGCAGTATTGCGGCCAATTTTTCTGTTAACAGGGAAAAAGCCTATTGTGTTGGCATGGAGATTAATGCTAATCATTTACGCAGTGTACGAGCAGGTATTGTTACAGGTGTGGCAAAGCCGGTTCATATGGGGCGTTCAACCCAGGTTTGGGAAATTAAAATAGTTGATCAGAAAGAACGACTTATCTGTATTTCACGTTTGACTATGGCTATTGTGCAAAAAGTACAATAATTAATGATAAAATACGTACTGATTTTCACAGGATAATACAGGTTGATAATGAATAAACTGATTGCAGTTATTAATGGTGAGTCAAAAATAGAATATGACAGAAGCCAGGTTTTACCAGAAAACCAGTTGAGTTATCTGGATAAAATGGATCAACAGATGGATAAAGGAATCCCTCATGGGCAGGGCAATATCTTTGCACCACAAATTGAGCAGAAAGCGCAGTTTGTGGCCAATCAGTTAATTAATGCGATTCAGTCAGATAATGAACAGTTGATTGCGGCCGCTATGGCGTATCTTGCAAACCGTCTTCCTGATTTACAGCAGGTTGTTGCTGAAGAAAAAGACAGTGAAATAAATATAAAGCTAATCTACGATGAGCCTTTTGTTGAAGTGCAAACGCAAACGGTACAGTTTGTAAGCCCCAGTAAACTGGATAGTTAAGGTTAGCCCTGATGCAAAATCAGACCATAGTTGTGCTTGGTGCGAGTAATAAACCTCATCGTTTTGCCTATAAAGCGATGCTTATGTTGCAGGAGTATGGTTATCACATTGTTCCAGTGCATCCCAAACTGGAAAATATAGATGGAATAGTTGTTAAACATAAACTGGAAAATATTCAGCAACCAGTGGATACGCTAACGCTTTATATTGGAGCTGAACGTAGTATTGAACTAATTGAGAGTATTGTTAATTTAAATCCCGGCAGAGTTATTCTTAATCCAGGAACTGAATCCGACCCGCTGGAACTGGCGCTTCTTAATAATGACATTCCTTTTGTAAAAGACTGCACCTTACTTATGCTGGAGCACGGCAGATTTTAGGCCGGCTTGCGTAGAAAAAGCCTGTGCATGATTCGTGACACAATAAAATAACAGCCAAATGTAGAAAGAGCCAGTCCTGCAACAAATACAGCGATGTGTTTTGTTTCAATAATCAGCAGCAACCCGATTGCGATGTAAGCAATTGGAATAAACTCATATATTGGCTTTGGCATCCAGAGTTTCTTGTTTAGTTCAGACCTTTCTTTTTTATACAGGCTTCTGTGTTTGGAGCGAATTAATAAGGCAATAAAACCGGCTCCAAAACAGGCGATTAGTGATATAACTCGCAAGGCTTCATGCTCGCTTATAAGCAGGTAAAAAGCTGTGCCAAAAAAGAAATAGGAAAATGGATAAAATTCATACAGAGCGCGATTTAGGTGAATATTTTTGTTTAACATTGCATATCTCAGAGCAGATTATAGAGGCCAGACACTGCCAATCGGAGAAAAATACTATTCAATGTATCTATGTCTGATTGATATTGACTAACGGCAATATTATTTATAGCACAATATTTGATTAAGCCCGGGTTTCTGCCTGTTAGAAAGGGGTTAGTTGATCTTTATCTAATTAATTCAGAATTGCCTGAAATATTCCAAATGCAACAGGATGTATCAGAGACATCCTGTCGCATCTGGAAATAATAATTACCAGTTTTCACCTAAAAGCTCAAAATGAGCCTGGGGGTGTAAACATGCAGGACAAACATCAGGCGCTTCATCGGCTTCATGAAGATAACCACAGTTTCTGCAACGCCAGACAACCTTGCCATCTCGTTTGAAAACTTTGCCTGCTTCAAGATTATCCGCTAATTCAGCATAACGTTTACCGTGTTGCTTTTCGGCAATGGAAATGGCTTCAAATGCTATGGCTACGGCTGTGAAACCTTCTTCTCGTGCTGTTTTGGCAAATGCCGGGTACATCTCTGTCCACTCATGCTCTTCGCCATCTGCGGCTGCGCGAAGATTTTCAAGTGTTGAGCTGATAGTGCCGGCTGGGAATGTTTCTGTTATTTCAACATCACCACCCTCAAGGAATTTAAAGAAACGTTTGGCATGCTCTTTTTCCTGATCTGCTGTTTCTTCAAAAATATGAGCAATTTGTACAAGCCCTTCTTTTCTGGCTGCGCCTGCAAAGTAGGTGTATCTGTTTCGTGCCTGTGACTCACCCACAAATGCGGTTAATAAGTTTTTTTCTGTTTGACTACCTTTGATGCTTTTACTCATATTGATAATTCTCTGATTAATAATTGTTTGTTCTTAACCGCTTCGCCGGTTAGTGCAAAACCAGTGAGTTGACTGTTATTTTTAAAGCGTGCCACGATATTACCATTACTGGATTCTTCAAGCCATTGTCCTGCCGATTCAGGTGGAGGAGGGCAAACAATAACCGGGTATGCGGGTGTTTTTACTGCAACAGGCATGGGAGGATAAATAACATCGGTTTTATTGTTTGTTAATGTTTTAGCAAGCGCGCGTGTTGCTATCATGATTGGCATAATAAAGGGCAGAACCGTGCCATTGATTTCTGCACAGTCACCCAGCGCATAAATGTTTTTATCTGATGTCTGTAAATATGGGTTGGTCACAATGCCTCGATTAATATTAAGCCCAGCTGTTTCTGCAAGCATGGTGTTTGCTTTAAGGCCGATAGCAGATAAAACAATATCAGTGTTAAAAGTGGTTTTATCATCCAGTGTTAATGTAAGGCCTGATTCTGTTCTGTTTATTTCTTTTAAGCTGTGATTAAGATGCCAGTTAATACCTAAATCAGAAAACTTATGTTTAAGTGCTCCGGCTGATTGTTCTGGTAATAAACGCCCCAGAGGTTGGCTGGCTAAATCAATCAGCTCAACTTTATAGCCTGCTGTTGTTAAATCATTGGCAAATTCACAACCAATTAATCCAGCACCTAAAATTGTAATGTGTTTTTTAGCTGCGATTGCTTTGCGAAAAACCTCGTAATCATACAGCGAGTTAACTGTAAATATTTCATTGCAGGCATTGCCCTGAACTGGAATGTGAATAGCCTGTGCGCCTGTTGCCAGTACCAGATTTGAGTAAGGGTAGTTATTATTATCTGTAATAACTTTTTTATTAACTGAGTCAATGCTTTTTACTGTTGTGTTAGTGATAATTTCAAGTTGAAATTTTTCAGCCATTTCATGTGCTGTATTTATTACCAGTTGATTTGCTGTTTGTTTTTTTGCAAAGGCATTGGATATCATGGGTTTTGAATAAAAATCCCCATTATCCTGAGTGATCAGTTGAATAATAATTTTATCATCCAGCTTGCGTATTTCTTTTGCCAGGGTATAGCTGGCCATGCCACTGCCAATAATAACGATGTTATTCATAATCTGTCCTTTAGGGTGTTTCTAAGTAGAAGTTACAATATTGACGTACAGGTTGTGCCTGCACGTCAATATGATTGCCCGTGTTTATTGCTCAACCATTTCAAAGTCTGATTTTGCTACACCACAATCTGGGCAGGCCCAATCTTCAGGGATATCATCCCATTTTGTTCCAGGGGCTATTCCTTCTTCTGGTAAGCCCTGTTCTTCATCATAAATAAATCCACAAACTACACATGTCCACTTTTTCATTGGTTTAATCTCCACCAGGTTATCTTCGTTGTTTAATTGTTAATTTGGTTCAAGCGATCTTTATAACTATTGGCATGACGCTCTTCTACTTTTGTTAATGCAGAAAAGCGTTTGCCTGCTTTGATCAGAATGTCTCTGAACTGATCTGCATGTTCTTTTGATTCTTCAATCTGTTCAGCAAACTCATCAGCTGCTGCAGTCTGTTGCTCCTGTATCGCTGTGTGATAGAAGGAAGGATACATTTCTGTGTATTCATGTATTTCCCCTTCAATAGCAAGCTCAAGACACTTTACTGGAGTCAGTGTGTTTCTGGGGAATAATAAGTCGGCATGCCCCAGTGCGTGCATGACTTCCTGGTGTGCTGTTTCCTCAAATTGCTTAGCTGTTTCTTCATCGCCCATTTCACGGCATACTTTAGCAAAGTGCAGGTATTTGATATGAGCCATAGACTCTCCAGCAAAAGCAGCTTCCAGATTTTTTATAGTATTCAGGTCTTTTTTGTTCATGTCTTTCTCCACTTGGTTAGTTGATGGTGAAAGTATATGGCTGGCTTGTTGATAAATCTAATTAATAGTTGCAATGACATTGATAGATATTAACTATCGGTATATGACGTGTTGTTTTTTATTATGCTTAATATTCGTTGTGAGCTATATATCTGTGTAGAATAAAAATAAATAACAATAAAAGGGTGCTTTTTGAAAAGTTCATTTGTAGCATTACTTAAATCAATGACAGGTAGCCTGCGTGATTTGCTGCCTATTATTTTAGTTATTGGTTTTTTTCAGTTGTTTGTTATACAGCAACCCATTCCAAATGTTGCTGATCTTATTCTGGGTACACTTTTTGTTGTTTTAGGTCTTACCTTTTTTATATATGGTCTGGAAATGGGATTGTTCCCTATTGGTGAATCTATGGCCAATGCCTTTGCCAGAAAAGGAAGTGTTTCCTGGTTGCTGGCGTTTGCATTTTGTCTGGGGTTTGGTACGACGGTTGCTGAACCGGCTTTAATTGCAGTTGCGGCTGAAGCAGCAGAAATTGCAGCTATAGATAATATGATTGAAAATACCCATGATGCAAAAGACTCCTATGCCTATGGCTTAAGAATGACGGTGGCATTTTCTGTGGGGCTTGCAATTATGATAGGTGTGCTTCGTATTTTAAAAGGCTGGCCGATACAATATATGATTATGGGGGGGTATATGCTGGTTGTTGTTATGACTGCATTTGCGCCGAAAGAGATTATAGGTATTGCTTATGATTCGGGAGGCGTAACCACGTCAACAATAACAGTTCCACTGGTCACAGCATTAGGTGTTGGTCTGGCATCTGCAATTAAAGGGCGTAACCCTATGATTGATGGATTTGGGCTTATTGCTTTTGCATCCTTAACGCCAATAATTTTTGTTATGGCTTATGGAATGATCATATGATTGAAACTTTATTACAGTTTGCTCAGACCGTGCTTGCCACATTGACCGATGTGTTACCTATTGCGGCTATTATTTTTGGTTTCCAGTTTTTTGTTATTCGAAAACCCATACCTAACTTAAAAAAAGTATTGATTGGTTTTTTCTATGTGCTTTTAGGTTTGTCATTGTTTTTAATGGGATTGGAGAAAGCATTATTTCCCCTTGGCCGTTTAATGGCGGATCAGCTAACAGATCCTGCTTTTATTTATCATGGCGCAGAAAATATAGCTAAGACAATCTATTGGGCTGATTACTACTGGGTTTATATTTTTGCTTTGGCAATTGGTTTTAGCACCACTATTGCTGAGCCATCATTAATTGCTGTTGCAATTAAAGCACATGAAGTTTCAGGTGGTGCAATAGGGGTATGGGGTTTAAGAATAGCCGTTGCAATTGGTGTTGCTGTAGGAATTTCTTTAGGAAGTTACCGTATCGTGACAGGAACACCTATCCATTATTATATTATTACTGGTTATATTGTGGTTGTTATTCAAACATTTTATGCGCCCAAAATGATAGTGCCTTTAGCTTATGATTCAGGTGGTGTAACAACATCAACGGTTACTGTGCCACTGGTTGCTGCTTTAGGTATTGGGCTGGCAGAAACCATACCGGGCCGCAGTGTGTTGATTGATGGTTTTGGCTTAATTGCCTTTGCAAGTCTGTTTCCGATTATATCGGTTATGGCTTATGCGCAGATGTCTGAATACAGAGCAAAAAATAAAAGCAAAAACCAGGAAAAATTCTGAGATTAAAATTTTTAGATTAAATAAGAAGTAAAAATAGAAAGTTTATTTTTAATAATATGTGTAAGAGGCGAGTGATATAATGAGACCTTTGCACGATAGAGACGCGAAAGAAAAATGCGCTAAAATTTGACTGATTGAGGCAGTAAACACAGTTAATATCTGGATATTGACAAGTTTTCTAACGAAAAGCAGGCGAATTTTATCCATTTTTATTCGTGAATGTATCGTGCAAAGATCTCATAATAAATATTACAGACCCCTTTCGCTTTAACGTGAGATAAGAGTTATGCATTTTAAATTAATTATTGCATTTGTTGAAGATCATAAAACAGATAAAGTGATGGCGGCAGCGCGTGAAGCAGGTGCAACAGGTGCAACTGTTATTAGTAATGCCAGAGGTGAAGGGCTGGAAAAAAGTAAAACATTTTTTGGCCTGTCACTTGAAACGCAAAGAGATGTTTTACTGTTTTTAGTTGAAGAACATCTGAGCCGACATATTCTGGAAAAAATAGATGATGTAGGTGAGTTTGATTTAGGCATAGGAAATGGTATCGCTATTCAGATAGATGTTGAAGATGCGGTAGGTGTTGCACACCAAGTTGAAAAATTAGTAAATGTTGTGGAGGGTGAGCTATGACTCAAAGAAAACTGGTGCGTGTTCGTGAAGTTATGAAAGATAATTTTGATATTATCAATGGAAAAATGACAGTGATGGAAGCACTGGAAAAAATGAAGCATGTTGAAACAAAATCACTCATTGTTGAGAAACGAGATGATGATGATGAATATGGCATGGTTTTAATATCTGATATTGCCAAGAATGTGTTAGCTAAGGATCGCTCTCCACATCGAGTTAATATCTATGAAATTATGTCAAAACCCGTTATTAGTGTTGACCCAGAAATGGATATTCGTTACTGCGCCAGATTATTTGAACACTTTGGGTTGGCCCGAGCGCCTGTAATTGAAAGCAGAAAAGTTGTAGGTATAGTCAGCTTTACCGATATGGTAATGAAAGGGCTGGTTGAGTTTGATTAGCCGAGAATTAGCCGTTTAATAATAATGCCTCTGCATGCTCCAGACATTCAGGTGTACCATATAGAATTAAAATATCATTTTCTTTTAGTTGTGTTTCGGGGGCAGGTGATTGAGAGTGAATGTCGCTACGTCTATTGGTTTGAATGCTAACGCCTATTTGCTCAAGATTAATTTCAGCAGGTGTTTTTCCGATAGCGTATGCGCCTTTATGTAAAGCAACACTAACTAGGCGTTTACGTGACTCATCGGGTTTTTCAATGTCGTGATTCTCATCTCCCTGAAAGAATTGACGAAGTGTTGTGTAATTATTGCTACGCATTTCCTGTACGCGACGAACAATTTTTGACATCGGAATTCCCATTAATGATAATAAATGAGATGCCATAATCAGGCTGGCTTCTAATGTTTCTGGGATGACTTCTGTTGCACCTGCTTTTTGTAAAACATCATAATAAGTATCATCCTGAGTTCGCACTAAAACAGGAATGTCTGCATTGAGTGCCTTTGCCTGCGCCAGTGTTTTTTCAGTTGTTTTAATATCATCGTGACAGATAACCAGAACACAGGCTCTATTAATGCCTGCAGCCGTTAAGATTTCGTGGTGAGTTGAGTCACCAAAAAAAACTTTAAGGCCAGCTTTGCGGGCATTGCTCAATAAAGAAATGTCATAATCAAGAGCAAAATAATCAAAGTTTTCCTGTTCTAAAACTTTAGCAATATTTTGCCCCATACGACCAAAGCCACAGATAATGACATGCTTCTGCATGCTGGCGGCATTGTCTGAAATTTCCTGCTCCATTTCATCTCTGTTACGAAGATAGCTATTAGCAAAAAAATATTTTGCAGCAGTGCCGTTATAGCGAATTAAAAAAGGTGTTAAGACCATTGAAAAAATAACGGCAGCCAGAATTAGCTGTGATAGTTGATCGTCTATTAATCCTGCAGCAAGTGCCAGTGATAGTAATGCAAAACCAAATTCACCTCCCTGAGCCAGAACGATTCCAGTGCGAAGAGACACGCCTTTGGATGATTCGCTAATAAGCATGCTCAGGAGCATGGTGGTTACGGTTTTAACAATAACTATTGCAAAGGTAATAAGTAACACCCAGTGAAGAATGGGCAGTAAATTATTTATATTTAATAACATGCCAACGGTTACAAAAAACAAACCCAGTAAAACATCTCTGAAAGGTCGAATATCGGCTTCAATTTGATGTCTGAATTCGGTTTCACTTAACATCATGCCAGCCAGAAAAGTACCTAATGCCATGGATAGCCCAGCATAATGTGTTGCCCAGGCAGATGTTAAGGCGATTAAAAGGACAGTGAGAGTAAACAGTTCGGCTGAGTGAGCAGAGGCAATTTCATGGAACAGGGGGCGTAATAGCCAGTGACCAATGGCGAGCATAATTGCCGTAACGGCGACACCTTCGGCAAGGCTATAAACAATCTGTAGTATAAACGGCTCATCGCCTGTGCCGGCCAGAGCAGGGATGATAATCAGCATAGGAATAACGGCAATATCCTGATACAGCAGTATGGCGATTGAAAGTCGGCCATGGCGAGAATCCAGTTCAAGACGCTCAGATAACTGTTTAATAACAATAGCGGTAGAGGATAAAGCCAGTACACAACCAACAACAAAAGCTGTTTCTATCGATGTGCCTAATAACCAGCTCACGCTGCCAGCAATAACAATGGTTACAGTCACCTGTGCGCTGCCCAGACCCAGCACGGCTTTACGGTTAGCAATGAGTCGAGATAAAGAAAACTCCAGCCCCAGAGTAAAAAGTAGAAAGGCAACACCAACCTCAGCAAGAAATCGAATAGCCTCCGTATTAATTATCAACCCTGTTGCATGTGGCCCCAGTATCAGGCCCACTACAAGATAGGCCAGAATGGCGGGTAGTTTTATGCGACGAAATATAGCAACTACTACAACGGAAACCATTAGTAGAATAATTGTTTCACTGAGAGTGTCGTGAATCATGGATGTGTAATACCGATTATATTTATAGAGTTGCAGTCAAAAATGGCTGGGTATTGATAGAGTGTAGCAGCTGCTGATTTTAATTCGGGGCAGACAGGGGTTACTCAAATTTACTTATGTCTGGCGGTCTGAAATTGCAGGAGCGGCTTTAGCTACGGTATTATTCTGCTTAATGGCAGGTCGCGGCTAAAGCCGCTACTACAGGTTGATATTTTAAAATTAAATGTAGAATTGAGTAAAAAGCTGTAGCTATAAATTAATCCAGAGCATCAGCTGCATCAATAGTATTGTTGAGTAATACTGCTATTGTCATAGGTCCAACGCCGCCCGGTACAGGGGTGATCCATGCGGCGCGTTCGGCTGCTACTGCAAAATCTACATCACCCACAAGTGAGCCATTATCAAGGCGATTAATGCCCACATCTATAACCGTTGCGCCCTGTTTAATCCATTCGCCTTTTACCAGCCCCGGTTTGCCGACAGCAACGACAACAATATCGGATCGACGTACGTGATCTTCAAGATCGCTGGTAAAACGGTGAGTAATAGTAACAGTAGCGCCTGCGAGCAACAGCTCGAGTCCGGCAGGGCGACCCACATGATTGGATGCGCCGACAATAACTGCATTTCGACCCTTATAGGGTTCACTGGTTGAGTCCAGAAGTAATTTCACGCCATAAGGTGTGCAGGAGCGAAGAGCAGGTTTACGCTGTGCCAGTCGCCCCAGGTTATAGGGGTGAAAGCCATCAACATCTTTGTCTGGATGAATGCGTTCAATCACTGCTTCCTGATCAAGATTTTCTGGTAATGGAAATTGCACCAGAATGCCATGAATATCATCATCATTGTTTAACTGATCAATAAGGTTATTAAGCTCGTCCTGAGAGGTTGTTGCCGGTAAATCATAAGCACTGGATATAATGCCAGTTTCTTCACAGCCGCGGCGTTTATTGCGCACATAAATTTGTGAGGCAGGGTCTTCACCAATAAGTACTACAGCTAAGCCGGGGGCTTTTAATCCTTTATCCAGTCGTTGTTGAACACGTTGTTTAATGTTTTGACGTAAGTTTGCTGCAATTTGTTTGCCGTCTATAATTTTGGCTGACATGGTGTAAAATCCCCGTTAACAAGGCGGTGAATTCTCGCATGCTCAATAGGGAGTCTACAAGCATAAGATTTAGCTTATTTAAGCATGACTGATAGTTGACCTGAATCGTTGATCCGCGTAGTATCCGTCTTCCTTCGCTAAGGCGAGTGAAAACAGATAATTGGGGTTATAGTGCGGTCAGGCAATTCTGCTACTTGCAGGGGGCTGAAGCGTGACTCCTTAACAGGGATTTAAGTTAAAACAATCGGGGTATAGCGCAGTCTGGTAGCGCGCCTGCTTTGGGAGCAGGATGTCGGG